>CALXFL010000087.1 GCA_944387515.1 uncultured Clostridia bacterium | reverse complement strand
AAAAATCAGCTGGGCCTGCCGGTCCGGTTTGTGGGTGTGGGCGAGAAGCTGGATGATCTCCAGCCCTTTGTCCCGGAGGATTTTGTCCGGGCGCTGTTTGAAGGATAAGTTGTGTAAACGGTCATCTCAGGGAAAAGAGGTCTGAATCATGACAACACTTCGGTTTGAACAGAAGACAGTGAGAGGCGCTCATCTGGGCGGCGTCAGCCCGCTGCCCGCCATGCGCAATGGGGCGGATACCCGTCTGGAAACCCGCCTGGATGAAGATGACGGGCTCTTTGTGGGCTATGGACGGCTGCGCAACATTCTACCCTATCAGATGCAGGACCGGTATGACCGGGCACTGGAGCCGATGACGCTGGAAACAGCGGTATTGGAAAATGATTGGCTCCGGGCGGAGTTTGTGCCTGGCCTTGGCGGCCGGCTCTGGTCGCTTTATGACAAGGCCGCAGGACGGGATCTGGTCAGCTGCAATCCGGTTTTCCGGCCTGGCAATCTGGCTTTGCGGGATGCCTGGTTTTGCGGCGGCGTGGAGTGGAATATCGGCATGACCGGTCATTCTCCCTTTACCTGTTCACCGCTGTTTGTCAGCCGGTTGGAGACTCAGGACGGCACACCAGTTCTGCGGATGTATGAGTTTGAGCGGGTGCGTTGCTGCACTTGGCAGATGGACTTCTTTCTGCCGGAGGATTCCCATTTTCTCTTTGCCCGGATGCGGATTGTCAATCCCGGAGATGAGGTTCAGCCCATGTACTGGTGGAGCAACATCGCAGTGCCGGAGGAATCTGGCAGCCGGGTGATTGTGCCGGCAAAAGAGACCTATACCAACGCTTATGTGGAGGAAAACCGGCGGGCATTGACCAAAATTCCAGTGCCGGATGGTGCAGAAGGCTTTGACCTTACCTATCCGGCAGAAAATCCCATTGCAGTGGATTACTTTTTCAAGATTCCGCCGAAGCAGCGCAAGTTTGAAACACAATTGAATCCTCAGGGTTACGGGTTGGTGCACACCTCCACCGACCGGCAGCAGGGAAGAAAGCTGTTTGTCTGGGGACAGGGACCGGGCGGCCGCCGCTGGCAGGAATTTCTCACCAGCGAGGAGGGGCATCCCTATCAGGAGATGCAGGCCGGATTGGCCCATACTCAGATGGAATGCCTGCCCATGCCGCCCCACACTGCGTGGGAGTGGATGGAGGCCTATGGTCCGCTGCAAATCGATGGCAGCGCTGTAAATGGACCATGGGATCAGGCGGTTCTGGCCTGTGAACAGGCGCTGGAAACGGCGCTGCCCCGGAAAAAGCTGGAGCAGCTGCTGACAGAGACCCGTCAGGATTTCGCCCTGCGGCCGGGACAACCGGTTTCGGCTGGCTCGGGTTGGGGGGCTTTGGAGAATTGCCGGCGGCAGGCGGAGGGACAGCCTCCCATCAGCAGCCATCTGGACTTTGGACAGCCGGGAGCAGCTCAGCAGCCCTGGCTTCAGTTGCTGGAAAGCGGCTGCCTGCCAGATCAGGCGCCCATGGAGACTCCACCGTCCTATCTGGTACAGGAGGAGTGGTTCCGGAAGCTGCGAGAGGCTTCGGAAGGTCCTGGACTGGGCAATTGGATGGTCTGGATGCAGCTGGGTCTTTGTTGGTACTGGCGGGATGATATGGAACGGGCTGAAGAGGCCTTTTCTCGTTCTCTGACTCTGGCTGAGAGTCCCTGGGCGCTCTATGGACTGGCCAACACCATGCGCAGCACCGGCAGACTGGCTGCTGCTGCCCGCACGATGGCTCGGGCGTCTGCGATGCTGCCGGATGAGCTTTCTCTGGCCAAAGAAGCTCTTGCCACCCTTTCGGAAGCAGAGGACTGGCGGGGGATTACAGCGCTGGTTTCCCGGCTTTCTGACAAGATCTATCTGGGCAAGGTAAAATTCTATCATGCGGAAGCACTGGCCCATCTGGGAGAACTGGACAGGGCCAGGGAAATTCTGCTGGCTGATGGTGGACTGGAGATCCCCGATGTCCGGGAGGGTGAGGTTTCGACTTCCTCGCTCTGGGTCTGGATTGCGCTGCAACAGGCAGCAAAGGACGGGGTTGCCCTTTCAGCTGATGATGTGGAAATTCCGTCACAGCTGGATTTCCGGATGAATGTATCGAAACAGGATGTGAAAAAATAAACCGGGTGCTTTTGGTCCCGGAGTGGGAGGAATTACCATGAAATTATGGAGTGTACTGGCCGTGGGCGCTCTCTGCGCTGGTGCATGGCTTTATCACCGCAGCAAGCAAAACGAAGAGCAGGACCTGGACCTTCAGGGAACGGTTTCCCCGACTGAACGGGGAGAAATCGTTGTGGCCACCGGCAACGCCAATAAGATGCGGGAGCTGCGCCGGATGCTGGAGCCCATGGGCTGGAAGCTGGTGTCCATGAAGGAGAAGGGCTTCTTCCAGGACATCGAGGAAAACGGCAGCACCTTTGCGGAAAATGCCCTCATCAAGGCGAGAGCGCTCTGGGAAGCCACCGGATGCGCTGTTATTGCTGATGACTCCGGCCTCTGCGTAGATGCACTGGGTGGTGCGCCCGGCATCCATTCCGCCCGGTACAGCGTCGACCACGCTGATACCCAGTCGGATGACGATGCCAACAATCAGAAGCTGCTGCGGGAGCTGGGTGACCGCCCGGACCGGGCAGCCCGGTATGTCTGCGCCATCGCCTGGATGGACGCCGACGGCAACGAGCAGGTCTTCTATGGCCAGTGTCATGGCAGCATCGGCTATGAGCCGGTGGGCGCCGATGGCTTTGGCTATGATCCGCTTTTTGTGGTGGAGGACGGCCGCACCATGGCCCAGCTTTCCGCTGAGGAAAAGGACGCCATCAGCCATCGGGGCAAAGCCATTGAAAAGCTGGCCCAGTTTTTGGCAGAACAGTAATATGGAAACAGGAAAGGAAATAAGCAGATGGATTTGACTTTGACAAGCAAGCAGAGAGCCAGACTTCGGGCGCTGGCCAACCCCCTGGAGACCATTTTGCAGATTGGCAAGGGTGGTATCACCGAAAATATCGTCCGGCAGGTACAGGATGCCCTGACTGCCCGGGAGCTTATCAAGATCCGGGTACTGGAAAACAGCCTGTACACCGCAAAGGAAGCAGCTGCCCAGCTGGCTGAGGAGGCCGACTGTCTGGTGGTGCAGGTGCTGGGCACCCGCATTACCCTCTACCGGCCCAATCCCAAAAAGCCGGTCATTCAGCTGGATGAGTGACACAGGAGCGGGCGATGGAAGAAATCGGCATCTATGGAGGAACCTTCAATCCCATTCATTTGGGGCACCTCCATCTGGCAGAGGAGATGCAGCAGGCGCTCCATTTTGACCGGCTGCTGCTGATCCCTGCCAATACGCCGCCCCACAAGCGGCCAGTGGATCTGGCGTCCGGCCGTCACCGGCTGGAGATGGTCCGGCTGGCAGCAGAGGGGCTGGAAAATGCCTTTGTCAGCGATATTGAATTGCAGGCTGAGGGAAAAAGCTATACCTGGGACACGGTGCAGAAGCTCCGGTATCTGATGCCGGACAGCCGCTTTACCCTGATTATGGGGGCAGATATGCTGCTTTCCTTTGATCAGTGGCACAAGTGGCGGGAGCTGTTGGGACAGGTAAAAATTGCCGCCGCTGCCCGGGACGACGGTGAGGAGCAGGCCATGCAGCAGAAAGCTGCTGCCCTTTCACCTGACGGACGGATCACGGTGCTCAAGACTACGCCGCTGCCCATGTCCTCTACCCAGATTCGGGAGATGATCCGCAGGGGAGAGGATCCGTCGGCGTTTCTGCCGCCAGCTGTATGGCGGTATATCCAACGGTATAAATTATACAGCTTGAATTTTGAGTAGAAATATGACAGAAGGGATAGATTTGCATGGGGGAATCCAAGAAAAGTCGCCGTCAGGCTATGCTGCTGGACAGCCCCTGGTCGGAGTACGACCAGATGCTGGAGCAGCGTCTTTCCAAAAAGCGGTACAAACACTCTCTGGCCGTGATGGAACGGGCTATCGAACTGGCCCGGCGGTTCGGTGCAGATGAGGAAAAGGCCAAGCTGGCGGGACTGCTTCACGATGTTATGAAGGATACCGAGGATAAAATCCTGTTGCAATTTATCGAAGATTCTGATATACTCTTAACATATGCGGACCGGGCAGCACCCCAGCTTTGGCACGCCATCGGCGCTGCTGTTTTCCTTCAGAAAAGGCTGGGCATTGTCGATGAAGATGTGCTGGCAGCGGTGCGGTATCATACCACTGGCCGGGCTGGAATGTCCCTGCTGGAGAAGGTGGTCTATCTGGCTGACCTTACCTCATCGGACCGGGATTATGGCGATGTAGCCAAGACCCGCCGGATTGTAGACCGGGATTTGGATCAGGGGATGCTTTACTCCATGAAGTTCCTCATTGGAGATCTGGTGGCCCGGGGCAGATTGCTGCACCCGGATACTCTCGCCTGTTATGACGAACTGGTGCGGGCTGGCGTTCAGATTTCATGATCTACTTAACGAAATGTTGTCGATGTATTCAACTATGCGTTGATTACAAATAGTTGATTTTTGTCTGATTATTCCAGATAGAAGGCGATGGAGGCTGTATGGCAAGAAAAAAATCACCCAAAACCCACAGATATTCCCTGACAGACAGGATACTGGTCTGTCTGTCTGCCTTGATGATCTGCGGCTCAGCCCTGGCACTGGCTTATGTGTCGCTGATGAACTGGTCTCCCTTGGCGGAGGTCGTCAGCAATGAATCCGGCGGCAATCATACCGCCAGCATCGATCAGGAAATTCAGAACACCGGAGAAGCGCAGGAAAAGACCCTGAATTTTCTGGTGACTGGTATTGACTACACCACCACCGACGCTTCAGCCGGTACATCCCGTGGTAAACTCACCGATGTGATCATGGTGGTGCAGCTGGATCTGGGCAGCAACGAGGTGGATGTTTTGCAGATTCCCCGGGATACCTGGGTGGGTACCAATGCTTCCTCCACTGGAAAAATCAACGCAGTCTATGGCCGCAGCGGACTGGAAGGTCTGGCACGCACCATTTACGATCAGTTGTCCATCCCGTTGGATCACTATGTGAATGTCAATATGGATGGCTTTATCAACATTGTGGATGCTATCGGCGGCGTAGAAATGGAGATCACTGAGAGCTTTACACTGGAAGGGGTTACCTTCAGTCCGGGAGTCCAGACCCTGAGCGGCATCGAGGCAGAGAAGTTTGTCCGGGAGCGGCATCACCGCAGCGGCGGCGATATCGGCCGTATCAATGCACAGCGGGCGTTCCTTGCAGCGATGCTCAAGGAATTCAAGCAGCTTTCCATGTCTGAGCTTACCTCTTTGGTACCCATCCTGATGCAGGAGGTTACCACGGATCTGAAAGTGGGAACCGTATTGGAGCTGCTGGACACCGTCATGTCCATCGACACCGATAACATTTCCTTCTACACGCTGCCGGGTGAAGGCGCCACAGCCTACAACGGCCAGTCTGTCTGGAGCTATCACCGGAACGCCACTGCAGAGCTGCTTAATGAGCATTTCCGCCCGTACAGCGATCCCGTACCGGCTGAACAGCTGCGGATGGAAGAGCTTCGCAACACCACCGATTATTATGACGATAACACCGATACCATCACCGATCTGCTGAACGGTGACAGCGACGATTCGTCGTCTCAGTAAAGGAGAGATATCATGGAAGCAAAAGAACTCATGGAGAAGATTGTCTCTATTCTGGACAGCAAAAAGGCAGAGGATATCCGGGTCATCCGCATCGGAGACCTGACCATCATTGCCGATTACTTTGTCATCGCCGCCGGCAACAGCTCCACCCAGGTGAAGATGCTGGCTGACGAGGTGGATTACCAGCTGGGCCTTCTGGGCGTTCAGCCCCACAAGGTGGAAGGCTACCATTCTGAAAACTGGATTGTGCTGGATTACAGCGACGTGGTGGTTCACGTCTTCCAGCAGGAAACCCGGGACTTCTACAACCTGGAACGGCTTTGGGCCGATGGTGAGCAGGTGGACATTTCCGCTCTGCTGAAGCAGAACTGATGGAAAAACCGGACGCGTCAAAGCGTCCGGTTTTTTGTCTCTGACAGCCGGGTGAATGCTTGACAAACCGCCCGAAACCTGCTATGATGAGAACATATATTGGAAATATGCGCTGACAGGGAGCAAGTCCTGCTTTCCCGGTTTTCAGAGAGCTGCCGGATGGTGTAAGGCAGCAGCCGGCCCAGGACAACTGGCCCTCGAGCAGCCCGCTGAACCGCCACTCTGGCCCAGTAGGACGAGCCGGTTTTCCTCTGCCGTTATCCGGGGGACATGGGAGAGACCCATGGAGAGCGGGCGTATATCGCCAATGAGAATGGTACCGCGGAAGTTGACTTTCGTTTCTTGCAGCACAGGAAACGAAAGTTTTTCTTTTGCCGGAATCCGGAAAAAACCAGAAAGGAACATCTTCGATGAAATCTATTCCCAAGTATGATTTTAAATCCATCGAGGCCAAATGGCAGCGGTACTGGGATGAAAACAGCACCTTCCATGCCGAGATCGATCACAGCAAGCCCAAATTCTATGCCCTGGTAGAGTTCCCTTACCCCTCTGCTGCCGGTCTGCATGTAGGCCATCCCCGCAGCTATACCGCTCTGGACGTAGTAGCCCGTAAGAGACGTCTCTGTGGCTACAATGTTCTCTACCCCATGGGCTGGGATGCCTTCGGCCTTCCCACCGAAAACTTCGCCATGAAAAACCACATCCATCCTGAGGTGGTTACCCGGGACAATGTGGCTCGCTTCAAATCTCAGCTGAAGGCCCTGGGCCTCTCCTTTGACTGGCAGCGGGAGGTCAACACCACCGATCCCAGCTATTACAAGTGGACCCAGTGGATTTTCCTCCAGCTCTACAAGCATGGTCTGGCCTACAAGAAAGAGATGAACGTCAACTGGTGCACCGGCTGTAAGGTGGTGCTGGCTAACGAAGAGGTGGTCAACGGCAAGTGTGAGCGGTGCGGAAGCGAGGTCGTCCACAAGGACAAGAGCCAGTGGATGCTGAAGATCACCGCCTATGCCGACAAGCTGATTGACGGCCTCGATGGCCTGGACTTCATCGACCGGGTTGTGGCCCAGCAGAAGAACTGGATCGGCCGCAGCTACGGCGCTGAGGTCAACTTCTCCACCACCGCCGGCGATACCCTCACCGTCTACACCACCCGCTGTGACACTCTGTTTGGTGCTACCTATATGGTTGTCAGCCCGGAGCACGAGCTGGTGAAGAAGTGGCTGGAGAGCGGTGTGATCCAGAATCCCGACGAGGTCACCGCTTACCAGGCTGAGGCTGCCCGGAAGAGTGACTTTGAGCGTACCGAGCTCAACAAGGATAAGACTGGTGTCTGCCTGGCTGGTGTCCGGGGCATCAATCCCGTCAACGAGCAGGAAATCCCCATCTTTATTTCTGACTATGTTCTGGCCAGCTATGGCACCGGCGCCATCATGGCAGTACCTGCCCATGATACCCGTGACTACGCCTTTGCCAAGAAGTTCGGCCTGCCCATTGTAGAGGTAGTGAAGGGTCAGGGCGAGAGCAATCTCGACAAGGAAGCCTTTACCGATGTAGCCACTGGCACCCTGGTCAACTCCGGCTTTATCACCGGCCTGTCGGTAGAGGAAGCTAAGAAAAAGATGGTGGCCTGGCTCACCGAGACCGGCAAGGGCTGCGAAAAGGTCAACTACAAGCTGCGTGACTGGGTATTCAGCCGTCAGCGTTACTGGGGCGAGCCCATTCCCATGATTTCCTGTGAGAAGTGCGGCTGGCAGCCGGTTCCGGAAGATCAGCTGCCCCTCCGGCTTCCCGATATCACCGACTTTGAGCCGGGAGAAAACGGCGAAAGCCCGCTGGCCCGCCATACCGAGTGGGTCAACACCACTTGTCCCCGCTGTGGCGGTCCTGCTAAGCGGGAGACCGACACCATGCCCCAGTGGGCTGGTTCCTCCTGGTACTTCCTCCGGTATATGGATCCCCACAATGAAAATGCCCTGGCAAGCAAAGAAGCCATGGATTACTGGGGACCGGTGGACTGGTACAACGGCGGTATGGAGCATACCACCCTGCACCTGCTCTATTCCCGTTTCTGGCATAAATTCCTCTACGACATCGGCGTGGTGCCCCAGCCCGAACCCTATGCCAAGCGTACCAGCCACGGCATGATTCTGGGCCTCAATCCTCACAGCTTCGTCAACCTTCCCGCCTACGAGCAGGCCGCTATGCTCAAGGAGTACGGCAGCGAGAAGGCTGCTACCGCTGCTCTGGTGGAGAAGTACGGCGAGATGGCTGAGCATCCCGTGGTCAAGATGTCCAAGTCTCTGGGCAACGTTGTCAACCCCGATGAGATTGTAGCCGAGTACGGCGCTGACACCATGCGGCTTTATGAGATGTTCATTGGCGACTTTGAAAAGGCCGCTCCCTGGAACACCGCTTCTATCCGGGGCTGCAAACGGTTCCTGGAGCGCATCTGGAACCTTCAGGGCATCGTGATCGACGGGGATGACTACCGCAAGGAGCTGGTTACTCCCTTCCATCAGACCATCAAGAAGGTTACTGGCGACATTGAAGCAATGAAGTTCAACACTGCTATCGCTGCCATGATGGGCCTGCTGAACCAGATCGCGGATACCGGCGCCATTACCCGCCGGGAATACCGGGATCTGCTGATTATGCTCAATCCCTTTGCTCCCCACCTCACCGAGGAGCTGTTTGAGCTGATGGGCTTTGAAAGCCCCATCACCAGCCAGAAATGGCTCAGCTGGGACGAGGCCAAGTGCGTGGAGTCCACCATCCAGATTGCTGTTCAGGTCAACGGCAAGGTCCGGACCCGGCTGGATGTGGCTGCTGATATCAGCGCTGAAGATGCCATCGCCGCCGCCAAGGGCGACGCCAGAGTGGCAGCTGAAATCGCCGGCAAGAACCTGGTGAAGGAGCTGTACGTCAAAGGCAAGCTGGTTAACCTGGTTGTAAAATAAGCTTTTGCGCAGCTGCACAGATAAACAAAAGGGCTGCCCCCTCGGGGGGCAGCCCTTTCTCATTGG
>CALXFL010000086.1 GCA_944387515.1 uncultured Clostridia bacterium | reverse complement strand
CTGCCGTCCATGAAGCAGTTTCTCAACATCTGCGACTATCTGGAAATTACCCCTCTTCAGTTTTTTGATTCAGAGGAAAATAATCCTCAGCTGATCAGAAAGGCCCTTGATGGCATGAGAAAGATGTCGGATGATGACCTGATTATGCTGATCGGCCTGATTGCACGGTTGAACGCTGGAAACGAACGGTAGGAGCCCGACGCTCCTGTCGTTCGTTTTTATTATGCCGGTGAGCGGGACAAAACCGGTAAAAAGAACAGCAGACGTTCCGGCGGGAAGCTCCGGGGAATGTCTGCTGTATTGGGAAAAGCCTTTGCCCGGATTACAGGGGAATCCGGAAGGTAATCATGGTGCTTTCATTGGGAATGCTGTTGATTCGCAGGGCCGATTCCGGTCCATAGGTGAGCACCAGCCGTTCATTGACATTTTTCAGGCCGTAGCCGTTTGAATCCGTGCGGGTCAGGGTGGGAATCTTTTCCGGCGGAATACCCAGGCCGTTGTCCATCACCATGAAGTGGATGGACTGGTCCACCTTGCGGATAATCAGGTACAGCTTTCCGCCGCTCTCGCCCTTGGGCAGAATACCGTGCACAATGGAATTTTCCACCAGTGGCTGCAAAATCAGGTTGGGCACCCGGATTTCCGGCAGCAGGGGATCGATCTCCACCTGAACGTCAAAGGTCTGGTCGTGAAGCAGCTGCTGGATTTCCAGATAGGATTGGACGTTGCGGATTTCATCCTTGAGGAGAATGTCGGATTTGCCTTTGTTGAGGGTGGTCCGGTAGAAGGTGGACATGAGCTGGGACATCCTGCCGATGTCCTCCTGATGGGTGAGCAGGGCCCGGCTGTTAATCAGCGAGAGGCAGTTATAGAGGAAATGCGGGTTGATCTGGGCCTGAAGTGCTTTGAGCTGGGCTTCCTTCATGGTGATCTCGGCCTGGTATTTTTCTTCAATCAGGGTTCCGATCTGGTCGGCCATGATCTGGAAGTTGTTGGTCATGACGCCGATCTCATCGTGACATTCATCCTGAATGTGAATGTTGAAGTTGCCGGCCTGAATCACCTCCATGGCCTGATTCAGCCGGTGAACCCGCCGGACAAAGAAGTCTGAGAAGATGCCGCTGAGCAGCAGGATGACCACCAGACAGATGGCCATAATGAGAATGAGCACCCAGGTCATCTGACGGGCAGAACGGACGATGGCATGGTAGGGCTTTTCCAATGTAATGCGCCAGCCCCGTTCGCCGGTGGCTTCCATGGAGGTCATGTCCACGTCGGGATTTTCCAGAATGGAAGGGGAGGCGTATTCAAAGAAGGACTGGCCGTCGCAGGATACCTCCAGCCGGTAGTCGTCAGTCACCTGATCCAGAAAATAGAAAAACTGGTTTCCGTCGATCCGGATGGCTACACAGTTGTTGGAATAGGCCTTGATATACTGGGAAAAGGGTGCAGGAATCCGCACCAGAACGATCAGGTCTCCGCTGTCGTCCCGGAACCAGCTGGGGTGGGTGCCTATCGACTGGGGAAAACCGGTGAACCAGGGCTCCTCTGCCAGGGCAGAGAGGGGTTGAAGCTGTTTGCCGTGCTGTAAATCCGGCTGGGTGGTATAGACGGTGATTTGCCGGATCTCCCGGTGGAGGGTGTAGATGCTGTTGAGAAAGACGTCAAAGGAATAGGCGTACTGGGCGTATTCATCGTACACGCTGTCATAGCTTCGGGAGGCAGTGGTGATGACCGGCTCCGACAGGGAGACATATTGCAGCAGGTTTTCATACAGGACAATCTGGGAATCCAGGGAGGCGGAGGCCGTGTGCAGGGTGTATTCCAGCGCCGTCTTCTCCTGCTGGAGCAGGTTGCGGGAGACCTGTACATAACAGAAGACGGTGGTAACCAGCAGGGGCAGGATACTCACCATCAGACAGGTCAGAATCAACTTGCGGCGGTAGCTCAGGTCCTTGATCCGGTTTTTGCACCGGGACAGCAGCTTATCCATGGGCTTCCTCCTGACGGTACCGTTCCGGCGATTTTCCGAAGTATTCCCGGAAGCTCTGGCAGAAGTAGGAGTAGTTGGGATAGCCGGTCTCGATGCCGATATCGATGACCTTTTTGGTGGTTTCCCGGAGCAGCTGGCTGGCCTTTTCCATCCGGAACTGGCGGATATACTGGTAAAGGCTCTTGCCCATCTGCTTCTTGAACAGCCGGCTCAGGTAGTCCGGCGACAGGAAAACCGTGGCGGCCAGCAATTCCACCGAAAGCTCCTGGCCATAGTGCTCATGGATGTACTGCTGGACGATGACCAGCTCTCTCCGGACCGACGGGCCGGTATCCCCAAAGGTAGATACCACCGAATGGGCGAGGTTTTGCACCATCTCTACAATTTTAGACAGGTCCCGTTGTAAATACAGCTGGGAAATCAGGTCGTCCATGGATTTTCCGTTCTGCTTTTCGCTGTCCGGTAAGAAGGGGTAAAGGGAGGCCACCAGATTGGAGAAGATGAACTTCACATAGATCTGGGACTGGTTGACCTGCTCCTGGTACTTGTCCAGGAAGAGATTGAGGCTCTGGGTGAATTTCTCGCCATCCCGGGCGGCCAGTGCGTTTTTCATCAGGGTGAGGAGGGTGTCGTCGTCGGTTTTTTCGGTGACCGGTTCCAGAATCACCGGCTCACTCTGGGGGAGAAAGACGTGGTCGGACTGGCTCCAGAACCGCTGCTCCATCTGCTGCTCCACAGCGGAAAAGGCATCGCGCAGCGATGTTTCCTCTGTAATAGGGGGACTGATGGCGATGTTGCACTGGATGCCGTGTACATCCTGAATATGACGGAAAAGCCGCATCCCGAATCCCAGTTCGTTGGAGATCTCCTGTCTCAGCACCAGCAGCGCCTGGGGAGAGAAGTTTAAGGAGATGAAATCCAGCCCCATTTTGCTCCGGAGACTCTCGTAGAATGCTGCGTAGTGGTTTTCCAGGAATCCGCTGGAGAAGTCAATGAGGACAAGCCGCCGGAACCGGGAAAGCCGGTCCACCGTATCGGGCGGAAAGCTGTCCGGATTCAGGGTGCCGTAGATGGCGGACTGGATGGCCAGCTGAAGCATGGAGGTCTGCATCCGCTGGTTGGTGGAGCGCTCCTCTTCCAGCTGCTCCATGACCGAGCGCAGGGTGTGTTCCAGCTCGGATGGCACCACCGGCTTCAGAATATAGTTTTCCACCCCAAAGTGGATGGCGGCTCTGGCGTATTCAAATTCTGCATAGTTGCTGAAGATGATGATGCGGACCTCGGGAAAGCGCCGGGAGACCTGGTCAATCAGCTCAAGCCCGCCCATAACCGGCATCTGTACGTCGGTCAGCAGGATGTCCACCTGCTTTTCTTCCAGCAGGCTGAGGGCTGCTGCGCCATTTTCGGCCTGCTCCATTTCCAGCGCAAGTCCGGCATTTTCGATCAGGTATCGGAGACAGTCCCGCTCATTTTTCTCATCATCCACAATCAGCAATCGAAACAAGATGCTGCGCCTCCTTCTTGTTTATGGATTCAGGGATCTGTTAAAATTCTTCACGGCCATTATACCGGAATTCCGAAAAAAAGTAAACGGATTTCTGATATGTTTATCGGATTTTTGATATTTTCTTGTCCGGTCAGATTTGGTATTCTATACATAGTGAGTTTACACACTGCAAGGTAATCCAAACAATATTCACAACGGAGGTATTCTTTTTATGAACAGAAAATGGCTGAAAGCTTTCACCCTGCTGGCTGCCGTGACCATGGGTGTTATGTCTGTCACATCCTGCGGAAATGCAAACGACCCCACTGCCGGCATGACCGAGGAGGAAAAAGCTGCCTGGGCCGCCGCCGCTTCTGATCCCTACGGAAAGTATCCCGAGCTGGTAACCTACACCACCGGCTACAACCTGACCAACCAGGGTTCCGACGTGCTGGCCGGCACTCCCTATGAAAATGATACACCCGAAAACAACGCCTATACCCGTTACCTGAAAGAGCTGCTCAACGTGCAGAACGAGAACGCCTTTGAAGCTGTTTCCGGTCCCGACTACAACCAGAAGGTCTCCATGGCCATTGCCAGCGGCGACATCCCCGACATCATGCATGTGGCTGATTACGAGACCCTGGTGGATCTGGTAGAGAGCGACCTGATCGCCGACCTGACCGACGTCTACAACAACCTGGCCTGCGATACCGTAAAGGCTGCCTACGAGAGCTACGGCGAGGAGAACAACCCCCTCAACACCGTTACCTTTGACGGCAAGATCATGGCCATCCCCAAAACCCAGCTGAGCGACGGTCAGGATTTCCTCTGGCTGCGGAAGGACTGGCTGGATAAACTGGGCCTGGAAGAGCCCTCCACCCTGGAAGAGATGGAAGCTGTCCTGAAGGCCTTCATTGAGCAGGATCCCGACGGCAACGGCCAGAACGACACCATGGGCCTAGTGGTTCACAGCGATGTTTACGGCGACTACCCCAACAACACCTTCGCCATCGACAACGTCTTCACTGCTCTTGGCGCTTACCCCAACATCTGGATCACTGCTGAGGACGGCAGCGCCGTTTACGGCTCTGTTCAGGAGGAGATGAAACAGCCTCTGGAGCTGCTGAGCCGCTGGTACCAGGACGGCATCATTGACAAGGAATTTGCCACCCGCACCAACGACGACATCGTCGGCCTGATCTCCACCGGCAAGTGCGGCGCCTTCATCGGTCCCTGGTGGGCTCCCTTCAACCAGGCTCAGACCTCCACTTACGGCTCTGACGATGCCGAGTGGGTCAATGTTTCCGCTCCTGTGGGCGAGGACGGCAAGATCAACGCCATCAGCACCAAGTCTTACGCTGGCTTCGTGGTGGTCCGCAAGGACTTCGCTTACCCCGAGCTGGCCATGAAGATCGTCAACGTCAACTCCGAATACTCCAAGCAGGACAAAACCGAGACCGCTGCTGAGGTCAAGGAAAACCAGACCCTGGCTTACTTCAACTGGCCCCTCTACTGCGAGGTACAGCCCGGCAACAACGCCGAGATCATGACCCAGCACGTACTGGACGTCATGGACGG
This sequence comes from uncultured Clostridia bacterium, assembly GCA_944387515.1. GTDB lineage: Bacteria > Bacillota > Clostridia > Oscillospirales > Ruminococcaceae > Faecivivens. The sequence goes on along the minus strand of CALXFL010000086.1, from coordinate 4,094 downwards.
CAAGGCTGACGCCTCCACCCTGACCACCGAGGAAGCCGGCTACTATGAATCCGCTGTTCGGTTCCTGGAAGCTGAGGAGGCCGGTCAGAAGGCTGATGCTGCTGACTACTCTCAGTACACCGCCCGTATCCCCGCTATGACCAGAATGATCAACGAACCCGCCAACTTCCTGGTTCCCGCCTTCTTTGAGACCACCGATTCCATGGGCAGCCGCTGGGCTTCTCTGGAAAAGATGGAGATGGAGACCGTTCTGAAGATCATCACCGGCGAGCAGGATATCTCCACCTTTGACACCTTTGTGGAAGAGTGGAAGAAAGCCGGCGGCGATACCATCACCGAAGAAGTTAACGAAGTGATTGCAAAGTAAAAAATTCCGGCCAGAGCCTCCAAACAGCCATGCTTCATTGGGTTTGGAGGCTTGGTATTCCACGGGAATCTGATAGAACAGGAGGGTGTCTATGACCAGTTCCCCTGCAAAGCATGCCAGAATTTCCAGCGGCGACCGCAAGGAAAGAATGACCTTTCACCTGATGCTGCTGCCCGGCATGATTATGCTGCTGATTTTTGTGTTTGTGCCCCTGGTGGGCTCCCTGATGGCATTCCAGGACTATGTTCCTGCCCGGGGCCTGTTTGGCTCCAAATGGGTGGGCCTGGAAAACTTTGAGATCATCTTCAGCTTCCCCGACAGCGTACAGGTATTCTGGAATACCCTGATTATCGCCTTCGGCAAGCTGGTGATGAACGCCATCATCCCGGTTGTATTCTCGATTCTGCTCAATGAGCTGGGCGGAAAGTACTTCAAGCGCACCTTTCAGACCATTGTGTACCTGCCCCACTTCCTGTCCTGGGTCGTGCTGGCTACCGTTGTCACCAACATGTTTTCGCTGGAAGGCCCCATCAACGCCCTGATCGGCCTGTTCGGCGCTGAGCCCATCCAGTTCCTGGCCAGCAACCAGTGGTTCCGGACCGTCATCATCGGCACCGACGTCTGGAAGGAATTCGGCTACAACTCGGTGGTCTACCTGGCCGCCCTGCTGGCTGTGGACCCCGGCCTCTATGAAGCCGCCTCCATCGACGGCGCCAGCCGCTTCAAGCAGATCCTGCACATCACCCTTCCCGCCCTGATGCCCACGGTGGTGCTCATGACCGCCCTGAACCTGGGCAACATCCTCAACGCTGGCTTTGACCAGGTGTTCAACCTCTATAACCCCATCGTCTATGAGACCGGTGACATCATCGATACCTACGTTTACCGTATCGGTATGGTGGAAGGACAGTACAGCATCGGTACCGCTGTGGGCCTTTTCAAATCCGTCATCAGCTTTATCCTGATCCTCGGCGCCAACAACGTGGCCAAAAAGACCACCGGCAGCAGCATTTTCTAAAGCCCTTCCGGAAACGTCCTGACAGAAAGGAGTAGAATTTTATGGTACAAAAGGTATCCGTGGGTACCCGGCTTGCCAAGGCTGCAATCTGGCTGATCGTGATCCTGATGACAGCCAGCTGCCTGCTGCCCCTGGTCAACATGGTGGCCATCTCTTTCAGCAGCAGCAACGCCGTTGCCTCCAACCAGGTGGGACTCTGGCCGGTGGAATTCACCGCCACCACCTATCAGAAGCTGCTCAATGACTCTCAGTTCTGGGCATCCTTCTGGATCTCGGTTCAACGGGTTGTGCTGGGCACCCTGATCAATATGTTCTTCGTCATCTCGATGGCTTATCCGCTCTCCAAGAGCAAGCTGCGGTTCCCCGCCAGAGAGATCTACATCAAAATCGTCATCTTCGCCATGCTGTTTTCGGGCGGCATCATCCCGCTGTTCATGGTGGTCAGCAAGCTTCACATGATCAACTCCATCTGGGCGCTGGTGCTGCCCGGTGCCGTGCCGGTCTTCAACGTCATCCTGATGATCAACTTCTTCAAGGGCGTGCCCACCTCGCTGGATGAGGCGGCCTGCATCGACGGCGCCTCTCCGCTGACGATTCTGGTGAAGATCTATCTGCCGGTTTCTCTGCCGGCACTGGCTACGGTGGCCCTCTTCTCCATCGTCAACCACTGGAACGACTACTTCTCCGGCCTGCTTTACATGAACAAGGCCTCCCTCTATCCCCTTCAGACCTACATCCAGCAGCTGACCGTGGACATCACCCAGATCACCGACGCCGAGCAGCTCAAGCAGCTCTCCACCATGAGCAACCGGGCCTTCAACGCCACCAAGATCGTGGTTTCCACCATTCCGCTGCTCATCATCTATCCCTTCCTTCAGAAATACTTTGTATCCGGCATTGTCATCGGTGCAGTGAAGGAGTAAGCTTTGTGACCGGTATGGCATTCGGTAAAACGGCTGTCCATACCGGTCATTTTTGAAGCGTCTTCTCTTGATAGCAGGAGACAGATATGCTACAATACAGGTGAAAAAATCCTGTAATCTTTGATGCAGCTGAGAAAAGGAGAATTCCCATGGCCATTCATGTAAACCAATCAGGTACGACTTTTACCCTGGAAACCCGGCACAGCAGCTACCAGATGGCGGTAGACCGCTGCGGCGTTCTGCTCCATACCTATTATGGCGCAAAGATCGACCCCGACGATATGCAGGAGCTGATCTTCAAAAGCGATACCGGATTTTCCGGTAACCCCCCCGAAGCCGGTACCGACCGCACCTATTCCCTGGACTGCCTGCCCCAGGAGCTTCCCTCCAGCGGCGTGGGAGATTACCGCAGCGACATGATCCGGCTGACCCATCCCGACGGCAGCACCGCAGCCGATTTCCGCTTTGACAGCTATGAGGTAAAGGCAGGAGCCGCACCGGTTCCCGGTATGCCGGCCCTTTACGACACCGCCGACGAGGCCGGCGAGACTCTCATCCTCCATATGCGGGAAACCGTGTCCGGCGCCCGGGTGTCCCTGATTTACGGTGTCTGGGAAGCGGGAGACGTCATCACCCGCAGTGCCCGGATTGAAAACTGCTCTCAGGAAACACTGGTGCTGGAAAAGGCCCTGTCCTGCTCCCTGGACTTCCTCTTCGGGGACTTTGACCTGATTCACTTTGCCGGCCGCCACGCCATGGAGCGGAAGATCCAGCGGACACCGGTGGGCTTTGCCCAGCTTTCGGTGGGCAGCACCCGGGGTACCTCCAGCCACCACCACAATCCCGCCATCCTGCTGGCCCATCCCGACACCACCGAGACCGCAGGCGAGTGCTACGGCTTCTGCCTGGTGTACAGCGGCAACTTCACCGCAGCTGTCCAGAAGGACCAGAAGGGCCAGACCCGGGTACAGCTGGGCATCCATCCCGATTGGTTCCGGTTCACCCTCCAGCCCGGCGAGGCTTTTGACACCCCCCAGGTCATGCTGAGCTACTCTGAGACCGGCTTCGGCACCCTGTCCCGCCAGTACCACCACATCATCCGGGAGCACATCTGCCGGGGTGACTACAAGCATGCCCCCCGTCCGGTGCTCATCAACAACTGGGAAGCTACTTATTTCAATTTCAACGAGGAAAAGATTCTGAAGATTGCCCGGCAGGCCGCCGATCTGGGCATCGAAATGCTGGTGCTGGACGACGGTTGGTTCGGCAAGCGGGACGATGACAACAGTGGTCTGGGCGACTGGTTCGTCAACGAGAAGAAGATGGGCGGCAGCCTTCAGCAGCTGGGCGACAAGCTCCACGCCATGGGGCTGAAATTCGGCCTGTGGTTTGAGCCGGAGATGGTGTCGGAGGACAGCGACCTTTACCGCACCCATCCCGATTGGGCCATCCAGATTCCCGGCCGTCAGCCCACCCGCAGCCGCAACCAGCTGGTGCTGGACCTCTCCCGGCAGGACGTGCGGGACTACCTGCTGGAACGGATGGCCGACATTCTCAGCCATGCAGGCATTGACTATGTGAAATGGGACATGAACCGGAGCATCTGTGACATTTACAGTGCAAACTGTCCCGCTGGGGAGCTGTACCACCGGTATGTGCTGGGCGTTTACGACCTGCTGGAAAAGCTGCTGGCCCGGTTCCCCCATCTGCTGCTGGAGGGATGCAGCGGCGGCGGCGGACGGTTTGACGCCGGTATGCTCTACTACTCGCCCCAGATCTGGTGCAG
>CALXFL010000085.1 GCA_944387515.1 uncultured Clostridia bacterium | reverse complement strand
ATCTCCTCCTTCGGCCGGGGCGGCAGCACCAAGGTGCAGCCCTCTGCCTCCATTGCCTGCCGGATCTCCTCATCAGGTGCCAGATTGGCCGCCAGATACCGGAGCTCGCTGAAATCCCCCAGGCGAGCCAGATAAGTGCGTCCGAATTTGCTGTCGTCGCAGAGCAGCAGCGACGCTGCGCTGTTCCGCAGCATCAGCTGCTTCAGGGAGCACTGTTCCAAACTGGTTTCGGTCATCCCCTGCCGGTCGACGCCGCTGCAGGAAAAGACCGCCAGGTCGGGATGAAGCCGTTCCAAACTGGCATAGGCCTCACTGCCCACCACCGAGCCGGAGCCTGATTTCACCGTTCCGCCCGCCATCACCACCCGGGCACTGGTCTTTTCTGAAAGAAGCAGGGCGTTCTTCAGGCCGTTGGTGATGACCGTCAGGTCGGATAGCCGTCCCAGCAGCGGAATCAGCATCCCGCTGCTGGAACTGGAATCCAGAAAGAGGGTCATCCCGCTCTGAATCAACGAAACCGCTGCCTCGGCGGCCTGACGCTTCTGGCGGGGGTTCTGCTGCTCCCGCAGCAGCGGCGACGACTCGTCCCCGGTGCGCTCCACCAGGACAGCGCCCCCGTGGGAACGGCGGATTAACCCTAGCTTTTCCAGCTCGGTCAGATCCCGGCGGATGGTGGAGCCGCTGGCATAAAGGGCCTCCTCCAGCTGCTTGACGGTAGCGGATTTCTTCGCCTGTAAAATGGCCATGATTTCCTCCTGGCGCAGAATGGTCAGCATGATCGCTCTCTCCTTTGTATTCGTGGCGGTATCCGGCGTTTCTGTTCAGATTATAGCACTTATTTGCTCATTTATCAATATTATGAGCAAATATAGACAGATATAATCATTTGTGGTATGCTGAAAACAAGATGACAGTCATCCGGGAGCCCTCCGGTATGCGCAGAGGAGCGGCTTCCCACAGAAAGGCGGTTTTATTATGACAAAACGGGTACTCGCTTTCGACTTTGGCGCCTCCAGCGGACGAGCCATGCTGGCCACCTGCCAGGACGGAAAAATCAGTCTTCAGGAAATCCATCGCTTCTCCAACGATCCGGTGCCGGTGAACGGCGTCCTCTACTGGGACGTGCTGCGGCTCTGGTTCGAGATCCGGCAGAGCATCACCAAGGCCGTGGCACAGGGCGGCTTTGACAGCATCGGCCTGGATACCTGGGGCGTGGACTTCGGCCTGCTGGACAAGAAGGGACAGCTGCTGGCCAACCCGGTCCACTACCGGGACACCCGCACCGAGGGTATCCCGGAGGATGTCTTCCAGACCCTCCCCCAGGAGGAGATCTACCGCCGCACCGGCACCCAGTTCATGCGGATCAACACCCTCTATCAGCTGGCCTATCTGGTGAAGGAAGAGCCCGAGCTGCTGGAACGGACTGATACCCTGCTGCTGACTCCCGATCTCTTCGGCTTCTTCCTCACCGGTGAAAAGAGAGCCGAGTACACCATCGCCTCCACCACCAACCTGCTGGACCCCGCTGCCGGAGACTGGGACCGGGAGCTCTGCCGCAAGCTGGGCATCCCCGACCGGATCCTGCCCCCCATCATCCAGCCCGGCGAGCAGCTGGGCCTGCTGCGGCCTGAGCTCTGCGAGGAGCTGGGCTGTGAACGGGTGCCGGTCATCGCCATCGCCTGCCACGACACCGCCTCTGCCGTGGTCAGTGCACCCGCTTCCGCTGACGACTTCGTCTACATCAGCTGCGGCACCTGGAGCCTCTTCGGCACCGAGCTGAATACCCCCCTCCGAGACGACCGGGCTGCTGCCGCCAACTTCACCAATGAGGGCGGCTTCGGCGGCACCACCCGCTTCCTCAAGAACATCATGGGTCTGTGGCTCATTCAGGAGTCCCGCCGTCAGTGGATCCGGGAGGGCGAGGAGGTCACCTTCCACATGCTGGAACAGGAGGCCCTGGCCTCCCGTCCCTTCAGCAGCTTCATCAACGTGGACGATCCCTCCTTTGAAACCCCCGGCAACCTCCCCCGCCGGGTGCAGGAATACTGCCGCCGCACCGGCCAGCCCGTTCCCGAGACCCGGGGTGAGATCATGCGCTGCATCTATGAGAGCCTGGCTATGAAGTACCACCGTACCTTCCTCCAGCTCCAGGAGCTGACCGGCAAGACCTACCCCGCCATCCATGTGGTGGGCGGCGGTACCAAGGACCCGCTGCTCTGCCAGATGACCGCCGATGCCTGCGGTGTTCCGGTCATGGCCGGCCCCATCGAGGCCACCGCCACCGGCAACGCTGCCGTCCAGCTCATGAGCCTGGGTGAGGTGGAGAACCTCCGTCAGGCCCGGGAAATGGTAGCCCGCTCCATCGACCTGAAACAGTACCAGCCGGTGGATCAGGCCAGCTGGGATGCCCATTACGACCGATACCTCACCGTCACCGGCCAGAAATAACCCCGATGACCCCGCCGCCGTTTCTGTCTTCTGAAGCGGCGGCTCTGAGAAAGGAAACGCCATGGAAGAAAAGATCCGCAAAGCCTATGAACTGGCCAAAGAAGCCTACGCCGGACTGGGCGTGGACACCGACGAGGTGCTCCGCCGTCTAGCCCAGGTGAAAATCTCCATCCACTGCTGGCAGGGCGACGACATCGCCGGTTTCCTGTTCAAGGACCAGCAGCTTTCCGGCGGCATCCAGGTGACCGGCAACTATCCCGGCGCCGCCACCACCGTGACCGAGCTCCGCCAGGATATTGAAAAAGCCGTCTCTCTCATCCCCGGCAAGCACAAGCTGAGCCTCCACGCCATCTACGCCGACACAGACGAAAAGGTGGATCTGGACCAGCTGGCGCCCCGTCACTTCGCCAGCTGGGTGGAGTGGGCCAAAAAGACCGGCATGGGGCTGGACTTCAACCCCACCTGCTTCTCCCATCCCATGGCGGCTGATGGCTTCACCATCTCCCATAAGGACGATAAGGTCCGTAATTTCTGGATTGAACACTGCCGCCGCAGCCGTCTGATCGGCGAGTACTTCGGCCGGGAGCTGGGCCAGAAATGCGTGACCAACTACTGGTTCCCCGACGGCTACAAGGATATTCCGGTGGACCGGGAGGCCCCCCGCCGCCGGATGAAGGAAGCCCTGGATCAGGTCTTCGCCGGTCCCATCGACGAGGAACACAACCTGAATGCCATTGAAAGCAAGGTCTTCGGCATCGGCGCCGAAAGCTACACCACCGGCTCCAACGAGTTCTGCCTGGGCTACGCCGTCCAGAACCACAAGGCCGTCTGCCTGGATGCCGGCCACTTCCACCCCACCGAGGTCATCTCCGACAAGATTCCCACCGTGCTGCTCTTCACCGATGAGCTGCTGCTCCACGTCTCCCGGCCGGTCCGCTGGGACTCCGACCATGTGGTGGTTATGGATGACGAGCTGCTGGCCATCGCTCAGAGCCTGGTCCGCACCGGTCTGCTGGACCGCACCCACATTGGCCTGGACTTCTTCGACGCCTCCATCAACCGCATCGCTGCCTGGGTCATCGGCACCCGCAATATGCTGAAAGCCCTGCTGCGGGCCATGCTGGAGCCGGTGGATCAGCTGAAGAAGCTGGAAAACGAGGGCGACTACACCGCCAGACTCGCCATGCTGGAGGAGCTGAAGTGCTACCCCTTCGCCGCTGTCTGGGACTACTACTGCATGACCCAGGGCGTACCGGTCCGGGAGGGCTGGCTGCCGGTGGTACGGGAATATGAGCAGCAGGTACTGCTGAAACGCTGAGGAGGAACGTCACAATGGAAAAGAATGTCTGCAAAGCCCCCTTTGTCCAGGAGGTCTGCAAAATCACCGCCAATATGTACCGGATGGGCTGGGACGAGCGCAACGGCGGCAACATAAGCTATCTGCTCACCGAGGCGGAGGTCGCCCCCTGGCTGGACCTCTCCAAGGTCATCCGGGTCATTCCCGCTGACTTTGACGCCTCCCCTCTGGCCGGAAAGCTCTTTATTGTCACCGGCACCGGCAAATACTTCAAGAATGTAGCAGATGACCCCGAAAACAACCTGGGTATTATCCGGGTCGCAGCCGACGGCAGAAACCTCGAGCTGCTCTGGGGCTACGCCGATGGAGGCCGTCCCACCAGCGAGCTGCCCGCTCACTTCCGCACCCACATCGTCCGGCTGGGGCGGGATCCCGCTCACCGGGTGGTCATCCATACCCACGCCACCAATGTGGTAGCCATGACCTTCGTCCACAGCCTTGTGGAGCGGGACTTCACCCGTACCCTCTGGCAGATGTGCACCGAGTGCATGGTGGTCTTCCCCGACGGCGTCGGCGTCCTGCCCTGGATGCTCTGCGGCAACGACGAAATCGGCATCGCCACAGCGGAAAAGATGAAGGAATTCCGGCTGGTGGTCTGGGCCCACCACGGTATCTTCGGCACCGGCCACAGCATCGACGAGGCCTTTGGCCTCATTGAAACGGTAGAAAAGGCCGCTGAAATCTATGTGAAAATCATGCACATGCCCATCCTTCAGACCATCCGGGACGAGGAACTGAAGATCCTCGCTGACGCCTTCGGGGTCACCCCCCGGGCCGGCTGGCTGAATGTCTGATTGAAATTGCCACACCTCTTTCTTCTCTCTTTACAGGGCGGTTCAGTGGCCGCTCTGTATTTTTATTGAAATTTTTACAGATTTTCTCTTGATTTTTTGGAGGAATTGGACTATCATAGGGGCAAATAGCTTTTTGGAGGGATTTCCATGCGCACACTCCACCATGTCAACGAATTCAAGCAGGAGGCCGGACAGGCCGTTTTCAACAAACAGCAGGCTATCTCGGTTACCATGCAGCTGCTCCTGAAGGAGCAGGCCGACCCCGCCAACACCGCTGCTGAAGCCACCGCTCTGGCTGAGGCTGTCCGCAAGGCTGAGTTCCGGTACATCGACGAAACCCGCTCCCAGACTGACCAAATGCTGGATGAATTGGGTGTGGCCCGCTTCACCGTCGAGGACATCGTCCGGGCCATTGAAATGCTGATCTTTGACGTTTCCTGAGAATGGAGAGTCCCCCGTTTCACCAATGTGAAACGGGGGGTTTTGCTATCTGACGCCAGAGGACAGACAGCTTTTGTGCTTTTGCCATTTACTCATTTACAATTTTGATGTTATAAAGCAAAATTTCCGTCATATTATGACAATTCACAAAATGTTCATGCGAGCTCCTACCTGGATATGGTATAATCATACATATACCATCCGAAAAATCAACACACCGGCAGCTTTCCAGCCCTTTTGTCTTCCCTGACCCCCTCTGTCCAGAGAACATTTTCTCCGACAGAGCAAGGTCCTTCCAGGCTGGAGCAGGCACCCCTTGCAGCAAGCTGCGCACAGAAAGGAGAAGCACCATGACTGTCAACCAGAACACCGGCGAAAAGATCAACTTTTCCGAAATCACTCCTGAGATCCTCTCCCTGACCGAGCTCTGTACCCGCAACGGCCGCATCGACCCCGAGCTCTACACCCGCTATGAGGTCAAGCGGGGCCTGCGCGACCTGGACGGCAACGGTGTCCTCACCGGCCTGACCGAGATCTCCGACATCGTCTCCAAGCAGATGGTGGACGGCAAAGCCGTTCCCTGTGAGGGCAAGCTCTACTACCGGGGCATCGACGTGGAGGAGATCGTGGGCGGCTTTATCCGGGAAAAGCGGTTCGGCTTTGAGGAAACCGCCTACCTGCTGCTCTTTGGCCAGCTTCCGGGCAAGGAGGAGCTCTCTCACTTCACCGACCTGCTGGCCTATTACCGCTCCCTGCCCACCAGCTTTGTCCGGGACATCATCATGAAGGCCCCCAGCCGGGACATGATGAACACCCTGGCCCGCAGTGTCCTAACCCTCTACTCCTACGACACCGCCGCAGATGATACCTCGATTCCCAATGTCCTGCGCCAGTGCCTTCAGCTGATTGCTCTGTTCCCCTGCCTGTCAGTCTACGGCTACCAGGCCTACAACCACTATATCGGTGGCAACAGCCTGTTTATCCATACCCCGGATCCCAATCTCTCTACCGCTGAGAACATCCTTCACCTGCTGCGGCCGGACAGCCGCTACACCGAGCTGGAGGCCCGGATCCTCGACCTGGCGCTGGTGCTCCATGCCGAGCATGGCGGCGGCAACAACTCCACCTTCACCACTCATGTGGTCAGCTCCTCCGGCACCGACACCTATTCGGCCATTGCTGCTTCCCTGGGCTCCCTCAAGGGCCCCAAACATGGCGGCGCCAACATCAAGGTGGTGCAGATGTTCGAGGACATGAAGAAAACCCTTTCCGACTGGACCGACGAGGAGGCTGTCTCTGCCTACCTGACCGCTCTGCTCCACAAGGAAGCCTTTGACAAGGCAGGTCTCATCTACGGCATGGGCCACGCTGTCTACTCCCTCTCCGACCCCAGAGCCAAGGTCTTCCGCTCCTTCGTCAAGAGCCTGTCCGAGGAGAAGGGCAAGTCGGAGGAATATCAGCTCTACTCCATGGTGGAGCGGCTGGCCCCCCAGATCATCGCCAAGGAGCGCCGGATCTACAAGGGCGTTTCCGCCAACATCGATTTTTACAGCGGCTTTGTATACAGCATGCTGGAACTGCCCACCGAGCTTTACACCCCCATCTTTGCCATCGCCCGCATCGCCGGCTGGAGTGCCCACCGAATCGAAGAGCTCATCGGCGGCGGCAAGATCATCCGTCCCGCCTACAAAAACGTCCAGCCCCGTCAGGACTATGTTCCGCTGGCAGAACGCTGATATCTGGCTATATGCTAAAAGCCCGTCTCCGGACGGGCTTTTTTTCTGCCTGTCTTTTTCTCAAAAACAGTATCCATCTCTCATCTGCACATTCACTGGAAAAATGAAGAAATTTTGACAATCCTGTCAATTGATGGTATACTGGAAACAGCTTCATCTGCCCGTTCCCTGGCTGGGGCAGTCTGCCTGTCTGCTTTAGTTGATTCGGCAACTGTCCGGCCCTGCCCAAAGGAAGGTATACCATGGTTCCAGCTCCGTTCAGGGCACTGTTCAGCTGTGCCCGCATCATGAAAAAACAGACCCTTCAAGGCCCCCTCCCCTCTGACCGGGAGGTCTATCAGACCACCTTCCGGATTGCCTGGCCCTCCATTGTGGAGTCGGTACTGGTGGCCCTGATTTCCGCCGTGGACACCATGATGGTAGGCGGCATCGGCCCTGAGGCCATCACCGCTGTGGGTATTACCGGCCAGCCCCGGATGATCCTCATTGCCGTCATCATGTCCCTCAACGTGGGCGTCACCGCTGTGGTCGCCCGTAGAAAGGGGGCCGATGACCTGGACGGAGCCAACCGATGTCTGAAACAGTGTGTCATGCTGAGCATTGGCTGTTCCCTGGTGCTGTCAGTACTGGGACTGGCCTGTGCCCGCCCGCTGATGATCTTTGCTGGCGCCCAGCCTGAGATCGTAGACACTGCAACCGGCTATTTCCGGCTGCTGATGGTCGGTGCCTTTTTCAGCAATGTGGGTCTGACTATCAATGCTGCCCAGCGGGGCGTGGGCAATACCCGCATCTCTATGACCACCAACCTGGCCGCCAACGGCGTCAACCTGGTGTTCAACTACTTCCTCATCAACGGCATCTGGTTCTTCCCCCGCCTGGAGGTCTATGGTGCCGGTATCGCCACCGTCATGGGCAACATTGTCGCCATGCTGATGGCACTCCGGTCGGTCTGGAAGAAGAATCCCTTCCTGGACCTGTCGGGACGGCATCCCTGGCGGTTTGACAAACGCACCATGTCCAGCGTCTTCTCAGTAAGCAGCAGCGCCATGGTGGAGCAGGTCTTCATGCGGATCGGCTTCTTCACCTACGCCAAGACAGTAGCCTCCCTGGGTACCATTCCCTTTGCCGCCCATCAGATCTGCATGAACCTGATCAACTTCTCCTTTGCTGTGGGCGACGGTTTCAGTATCGCCTCTTCCTCTCTGGTAGGACAGAACCTGGGCGCAAAACGCCCCGATTTGGCCATTCTCTATGTCAGGGTCATCCAGCGGGTGGCCGCCATCTGCGCCGTGGCTATCTTTTTCTTCTTCCTGCTGGCCCGCACTCCGCTGCTCATGCTCTACACCAGTGACGCCCAAGTCATCGAGCTGGGCCAGTCCATTATGATTATCCTGGCTCTGTCGGTGCTGGCTCAGGTGCCCCAGGTTATCATCACCGGCTGTCTCCGGGGCGCTGGTGACTCCAAATATGTGGCCCGTACCTCTTTCATCAGCATCGCCATCATCCGTCCCATCCTCAGCTGGGTACTCTGTTATCCGGTGGGCTGGGGTGTCATCGGCGCCTGGATCGGCCTGCTCATGGACCAGGCCATGCGGCTGCTGCTCAACTACCTGAGATTTTCCACCGGAAAATGGACCAAAATCCAACTGTAAGGAGGACCTTTCATGTACCGCTATTTCTTCTGGGATTTCGACGGCACACTCTTTGACAGTTACCCGGTTCTGCTGAAGGCCATGGCCGGAATTCTGGCGGAACGGGGCTTTCACCCCGACAGCCGGGAGCTGGAAACCCGGCTCCGTTCCAGCATCAAGGACACCATCCAGTGGGCCTCTGACAGCCATGGACTCTCCCCCTCCCAGCTGGGTACCGCCTTCACGGTCCGCCACCTGGAACTGGAAGAACAGGGTATTCCTCTGATGGAAGGGGCTGCCGACATCTGCCGGGCTGTCGCTGCCGCAGGCGGACAGAACTTCCTCTACACCCACCGGGACGTCTCGGCCCTGCGGACTCTGGCCAGCAAGGAGCTGCTTTCCCTCTTTACCGACTGGGTGACGGCAGAGGACGGATTTCCCCGAAAACCCGCCCCCGACGCTCTCCTCCACCTGCTGAACAAGCACGGGCTGGAACCCAGCCGTTCGGTAATGGTGGGTGACCGGCTCATTGATGTACAGGCAGCTGCCCATGCCGGTATTGACGGCATCCTGCTGGGCGGCCCTGCCACAGGCGCCTTTCGCAGGATTCAGAATCTGCGGGAGTTGCTGCCGCTGGTTAAAGCTTAACCAAAGAGAACGCCTTTCTGGCGTTCTCTTTTCAGGCTGTCGAAAAAGGTCACCGAAAGGTGGCCTTTTTCTGGTATGACGGAAGAAAATGAGGTATAATGGTGTG
>CALXFL010000084.1 GCA_944387515.1 uncultured Clostridia bacterium | reverse complement strand
AGTGAAGATGCTGCCGTCAAAACCAACCGGGATTTCCACGAGCTGCTCACCCGGCTTGGCGTGGCGCACACCTACACTGAGGCGCCAGGCGTCCACAACTGGGCATTCTGGGACACCCAGATCCAGCAGGTGCTGGACTGGCTTCCCCTCTGACAAAAAGGACCTTCTGCAGCATGCAGAAGGTCCTTTTTCTGTACAAAACCCGCTCACTGCCTTCCGGCAGCAAGCGGGCATCAGCGGCTTTTTTACTGAATGTAAACCGAGAAAACACTGACCAGAATCGTCAGCACAAAGAAAGCGATGGCAAAGATCTTGGTGAACCGGGCCAGAACAGCCTCCAGCGTTCTGCCGCTGTTGCGTCCGAAGTAGGAATCGGTGGAAGAATCACCAAAAGTGGAACCAAGGCCACCCTGTTTGGACTCCTGCATCATCACCAGAATAATCAGAGCCAGGCAGCATACCAGCAGCAGGCAGCCGGAAATAATCTCAAAAACGTTCATATTCTCATTAACCCTCCGAACCAGATATGGCATTTTCACAACTACACCTTTTGGTGTATACCTATTCGAGTATAGCACATTGGAACGGAAAATGCAAGATTTTTTACCGGAAAATCGCCGGAGAGCTGGCTGCAAGTCCCATCTATCCTGCCTTATGAACTTTATGTCAATTCTGAATACTATATATTATCCAAAATGTCTGTTTTATTTTTGCCTCTTCTTCGTAAAAAACGCATTATAAACTTCCAATATTTTGCGCAGAAACACAATTGCTTTTCCAGGTTGTTTCCTATATAATGATAATATATAAGTTCATACCAAATAACCGAGCGTGTGACCTGCAAAACTCTGGCAATCTTTCAGAAGAACTGCCATCTTCTGATTCATAAAAGGAGGGAACCCGCTTCATGAAAACAACCAAAAGACGTCTGCTTTTCCTGATTGCGGCCATCTGCCTGGGTACATCACTGGGCGGATGCGGCCAGCAGGACTCAGGCGCCGCCATCATCCGCATTGGTCACAACCAATCCACCAACCACCCCACCCATATTGCCCTGACAGCCTTTGAGTCCTTCATTGAGGAGAAGTTGGGGGACAAGTATAACATTGAAGTCTTTCCCAGTGAACTGCTGGGATCCCAGAATGAAATGGTCCAGCTCACCCAGACTGGAGCCATCAATTTCTGCGTAGCCAGCAACTCCCTGCTGGAAACCTTCAGTGAAAACTACACCCTCTTCAATCTCCCCTACCTGTTCGACTCCAGCGAGGCCTATCATGCCTCCATGGATGACGAAAACATCACCGGCCCCATCTTCGAATCCACCAAAACTGCTGGCTTCGAGGCTGTCACCTGGCTGGATGCCGGCACCCGGAATTTCTACACCGTCAGCACGCCGATTGAATCTCCTGCTGATCTGAAGGGCCTGAAGATCCGAGTACAGCAGTCTCCCACCAATGTGCAGATGATGAATCTGCTGGGCGGCTCCGCCACGCCCATGGGCTTCGGCGATGTGTACACCGCTCTCCAGTCCAAGATCATTGACGGTGCCGAAAACAACGAAATGGCACTGACCGACAATGGCCATGGCGACGTCTGCAAGTACTATTCCTACGACATGCACCAGATGATTCCCGACATTCTCATCGCCAACTGCGATTTCCTGGACGGTCTCTCTGAAGAGGAGCGTGCTATCTTTGAAGAAGGCTTCCAGCTGGTCAACCAGGTTCAGCGGGAGGAGTGGGTCAGTGCGGTGGAAAAAGCCAAGGAGCGCGCCCAGAATGAACAGGGCGTTCAGTTCCTCTATCCGGACATCAAGCCCTTCCAGGAGGCCTGCGCCTCGATGCATGAGGCCATGCTGGAACAGTATCCCGATCTGGTTCCCATCTACGAGATGATTCAGATGCACAACGAGGAATTTTCCTCGGGCAATTCCTAAGGAGGTATTCCGGAAATGAAACAATTTCGTGCGGTGCTGAACCGTCTGCTGAGTATTCTGGCCGGTGTCAGCTTCATCGCCATGGTCGTGCTGACCTGCTGGCAGGTCTTTACCCGCTATTTCCTGAAAAATCCCTCTTCCTGGTCGGAAGAGCTGGTGTCCTATCTGTTCGCCTGGGCCAGCCTGTTCGGCGCCTCCCTGATTACCAGCGAACGGGGACATATGAACATTCCCATTCTGGTTGAAAAGGCCTCCCCCACGGTACGCAAATACCTTGCCATCTTTGGCGAGCTGGTGGCCTTCGCCTTTTCCGCCATCATCCTGCTCTATGGCGGCATTGAGATCTCCAAGCTTGCCATGGGACAGATGACCTCCTCCCTGGGAGTGGCAGTGGGTGTTTTCTATATCGCCCTGCCGGTCTGCGGCGTGCTGAACATGCTGTACACCGTCCTCAACATCATCGACCTCTGGCGGGGTCAGGACTCTCTTTCAAAGGAGGATGCGTAACGAATGGCTATTGAATCTCTCATCATCATTGTTCTTGTGCTGGCTGTCCTGCTGGCCATCGGCGTGCCGATCTCCTATTCCATCGGCATTTCCTCTCTGGTTGCCATTCTGCAAACCGTTTCGCTGGATATCTCAGTGGTAACCGGTGCACAGCGCATCTTTGTGGGCATGAGCAAATTCAGCCTGACTGCCATCCCCTTCTTCATCCTGGCCGGAAACCTCATGAACCAGGGTGGCATTGCGAAACGGCTGGTGGACTTTGTCATGGCGATCCTGGGCAAGTTCCCCGGCGCCCTGCTGGTGACCAACGTAGGCGCCAACGCCCTTTTCGGCGCCATCTCCGGCTCTGCTTCCGCTGCCGCCGCTGCGGTGGGCAGCATGGTGCAGCAGGGAGAAGAGGAACAGGGCTATGACAAGGCACTCTGTGCCGCTACCAACGGCGCTTCTGCACCGTCCGGCCTGCTCATTCCCCCTTCCAACGCCCTGATCACCTACTCCCTGGCCGCAGGCGGCACCTCGGTGGCTGCATTGTTCCTGGCAGGCTACATTCCCGGTATTATCTGGGCACTCTGCTGTATGGCGGTTGCCATCATCATCGCCAAGAAAAAGGGCTACCATGGCATCCCCGGCAAATATGACTGGATGAACCTGCTCCGTACCACCCTCCACGCTCTGCCTGCCCTCTCCCTCATCGTTGTGGTCATCGGCGGCATTGTCGGCGGCATCTTCACCGCCACCGAGGGCTCGGCCATTGCCGTTGTTTACGCCCTGATCCTGGGTATCTGCTACCGGAATATCACCTGGAAGAAGTTCTGGAATATCGTGGTAGAAAGCGCCAAGATGAGCGGCATGGTGGTCTTCCTCATCGGCGTCTCCAACATTCTCGGTTGGGTTATGGCCTTTACCCAGATCCCCCAGGCGATCTCCGACGCCCTGCTGGGCCTCACCAGCAATCCCATCATCATCCTGCTGATCATGAACGTAATCCTGCTCATCGCCGGCACCTTTATGGACGTTACCCCGGCCATCCTGATTTTCACCCCCCTGTTCCTGCCGGTGGTCAAGACCTTTGGTATGGATCCGGTACAGTTCGGCCTGATTCTGGTTTATAACCTCTGCATCGGCAATATCACCCCGCCTGTGGGCAATACCCTGTTTGTGGCTATTAAGGTGGGACGCTCCAGTCTCTCCAAGGTCATGCCTTCCATGCTATGGTATTATGCAGCGATTCTCATAGGATTGCTGCTGGTAACCTATGTGCCCATTATCAGCCTAGGCCTCCCCATGCTGGCCGGACTTCTGTAACGGCAGTAGCTGACAACCTCGCAAATCAAAACCAGCGCCTTTGGGAAATCTCAAAGGCGCTGGTTTTTTGTTTGCCGGGAAGAAAACACGGGGCACAACCTGCACAGAGCAGCATGTTCCCAACCATGGAACGGCTGAAACCTGATCGGGAGAAGGCTTCTGCAATCGCCTGAAGGCCGCACAGCAGTTTCCTCCTGACCTGGAAACGCTGCGTTTTCGCCCGCTGTCCCAGGGCATTGACGGACGCAAAGATCCCAAGCGGAAAGCGCTTTCGCTGTTTCCCATTCGCAATCTTCCATATCAGATGATTTTTCCTGAGGAAGAAGGCTGCCCTGTTCCCCATACAAGGACATGACGGCCGGATTCTCCCCATCCAGCCCCTTACACCACAGAATCCCCCCGCACAGCCGTGCAGGGGGATTCTGAACAGATGGTTAATCGCAGTTCAAGCTCTTAGTTGCGGGGGTTCTTGATAGCAGCCTGAGCAGCAGCCAGACGAGCGATCGGCACCCGGAAGGGAGAGCAGGAAACGTAGGTCAGGCCAGCGTTGTGGCAGAACTCTACAGAGGAGGGATCGCCGCCATGCTCGCCGCAGATGCCCAGCTTGATGTCGGGACGGGTCTGACGGCCCAGATCAGCAGCCATCTTCACCAGCTTGCCAACGCCAGTCTGGTCCAGCTTAGCGAAGGGATCGTTCTCGTAGATCTTCTTGTCGTAGTAGGCATCCAGGAACTTGCCAGCGTCGTCACGGCTGAAGCCGAAGGTCATCTGGGTCAGGTCGTTGGTGCCGAAGGAGAAGAACTCAGCTTCCTTAGCGATCTCGTCAGCGGTGATAGCAGCTCTGGGGATCTCGATCATGGTACCCACTTTGTAGTGGAGATCGGAACCAGCTTCCTTGATGATGGCGTCAGCAGTAGCAACGACAACACTCTTGACGTAAGCCAGCTCTTTGACCTCGCCCACCAGGGGGATCATGATTTCAGGAACGATGTTCCAATCGGGATGCTTGGCCTTCACGTTCAGAGCAGCCTTGATGACAGCCTCAGTCTGCATCTCAGCGATCTCAGGATAGGTTACAGCCAGACGGCAGCCACGATGGCCCATCATGGGGTTGAACTCGTGCAGGGAAGCGATGATAGCCTTGATGTCGGCAACGGTCTTGCCCATGTTGGCAGCCAGTGCTTCGATGTCCTTTTCCTCAGTGGGAACGAACTCGTGCAGAGGGGGATCCAGGAAACGGATGGTAACAGGGCAGCCTTCCAGAGCCTCGTAGAGAGCCTCAAAGTCACCCTGCTGCATGGGCTCGAGTTTTGCCAGAGCAGCCTTGCGCTGTTCAACGGTGTCAGAGCAGATCATCTCGCGGATAGCGGGGATTCTGTCCTCGTCGAAGAACATGTGCTCGGTACGGCAGAGGCCGATACCCTCAGCGCCCAGGCTGCGAGCCTTCTTGGCGTCGGTGGGGGTGTCAGCGTTGGTGCGGACCTGAAGCTGACGGTACTTGTCAGCCCACTCCATAACACGGCCGAACTCGCCGCCGATGGAAGCGTCCACGGTGGGGATGATGCCGTCATAGATGTTGCCGGTAGAACCATCGATGGAGATGTAGTCACCCTCGTGATAGGTCTTGCCAGCCAGTTCAAACTTCTTGTTTTCCTCGTCCATGTTGATGGCGGAGCAGCCGGATACACAGCAGGTACCCATACCACGGGCCACAACGGCAGCGTGAGAGGTCATACCGCCGCGAACGGTCAGGATGCCCTGAGCAGCCTTCATGCCTTCGATGTCCTCAGGAGAGGTCTCGAGACGAACCAGGATCACTTTCTCGCCCTTGGCAGCCCATTCCTTGGCGTCTTCAGCGGTGAAGACAACGCGGCCGCAAGCAGCTCCGGGAGAAGCAGCCAGAGCCTTGGCAACGGGAGTAGCAGCCTTCAGCTTGGCAGCGTCAAACTGGGGATGCAGCAGAGCGTCCAGGGTTCTGGGATCGATCATAGCCACAGCCTCTTTATCGGAAATCATGCCCTCGTCCACCAGGTCGCAGGCGATCTTCAGAGCAGCAGCAGCGGTACGCTTGCCGTTACGGGTCTGGAGCATGTAGAGCTTTCTGTCCTCGATGGTGAACTCCATGTCCTGCATATCCCGGTAGTGGTTCTCCAGGGTGTTGCAGATCTTGACAAACTGCTCATATACTTCGGGCATAACTTCCTGCAGCTGTGCGATGGGCTGAGGAGTACGAACACCGGCTACTACGTCTTCGCCCTGTGCGTTCATGAGGAACTCACCGAACAGTTTCTTTTCACCAGTAGCGGGGTTACGGGTAAAGGCAACGCCGGTACCAGAGGTATCGCCCATGTTGCCGAAAGCCATCATCTGTACGTTGACAGCGGTGCCCCAGGAGTAGGGAATATCGTTGTCACGACGGTAAACGTTGGCACGGGGGTTGTCCCAGGAACGGAATACGGCCTGAACGGCACCCATCAGCTGCTCTTTGGGATCGGTGGGGAAATCGGTACCGATCTTGTCCTTGTACTCAGCCTTGAACTGGTTAGCCAGCTCCTTGAGGTCCTCAGCGGTCAGCTCGACGTCCTGAGTAACACCCTTCTTCTCTTTCATCTTGTCGATGAGCTGTTCAAAGTACTTCTTGCCGACTTCCATAACGACGTCGGAGTACATCTGGATAAATCTTCTGTAGCAGTCCCAGGCCCAGCGGGGGTTGCCGGACTTGGCAGCCATAACCTCTACGACCTCTTCATTCAGACCCAGGTTCAGGATGGTGTCCATCATGCCGGGCATGGAAGCACGGGCGCCGGAACGAACGGAAACCAGCAGAGGATTCTCGTGGTCGCCGAACTTCTTGCCGGTGATCTCCTCCATCTTGCCAACATATTCCATGATCTCAGCCTGAATATCATCGTTGATCTTCCGGCCATCCTCATAGTACTGGGTGCAGGCCTCGGTGGAAATGGTGAAGCCCTGAGGAACAGGCAGGCCCAGGTTGGTCATCTCGGCCAGGTTGGCACCTTTACCGCCCAGCAGCTCGCGCATTTTGCCGTTGCCCTCGGTGAAAAGGTACACGTACTTCTTCTGCATTGTGATCTACCTCCATTTTTTTGATACACACAATTACAAGCCCGACTCTCCTAAGAAAACCGGACAAGAATGGCTGCATATTTTCGCCTCCCAGAATCAAAGGCGAAATTCCCAAAAAAGGAACTTTCTTCTCTCCTGTGCGTTACCCTTATTATAGCAAAAAACTTAAGATTTTTCCAGTGTTCTTTTGAAATTATTTGAAATTAGGAAAACTCCCTAGTTTTCTTTCTTCTTTTCTGAATGGTCTTTACAAATAAAAACCGGGACTCTCTGTTTTGCGCAGTTTACCACCCTGTTTCCGGGAAAAAATCGCAAATTCTGCCCATTTCAGGACAATTGACTTTTTGACACTAATCTGTTAAAATACTCTTGCTGTGCAGGAGAAAAGCGAGCTCGGATGCGGTCCGGCTTGCCCTGGCAGACGGGTCTGCTGGAAAACCAATCCTGCAAAGCATGATAAAAGAGAAAAGCCGCATATACTGAAAGCAAAAAAGGAGTGAGGGACATTGTCTGAAAACTGGAAAGCAAAAATGACTGCCGCAGAGGAAAATAGACTGGCCATCATCGGAGGATGGATGGAAAAGGGGGTACACTTTCCCTGTCCTGATGGGGTCCTCATCGACCCCGAGGTAACCATCGGCGCCGGCACCACCATTGAGCCCGGCGTCATCCTCAAAGGGCACACTGTCATCGGGGAAAACTGCACCATCACCGCAGGCAGCCGCATCGAAGACTGCGTCATCGGCAACGAAACCACCATCAATGCCAGCCAGTGCTACCATTCCCGCCTGGGCGATCAGGTTTCTGTGGGCCCCTTCTCCCATATCCGCCCCGATTCGGTGCTGGAAGATCACGTCCATGTGGGAGATTTCGTGGAGATCAAGAACTCGGTCATCGGTGTGGGCACAGCCGTGGCCCATCTCACCTATGTGGGAGACAGCGATGTGGGCCGGAATGTCAACTTTGGCTGCGGATGCGTCACCGTCAACTATGACGGCGTCCACAAGAACCGCTGCCGCATCGGCGATGCCGCCTTCATCGGCTGCAACACCAACCTGATTGCACCGGTGACAGTGGGTGACCGGGTCTTTATTGCAGCCGGCTCCACCATCACCGACAGCCTGGAAACCGGCGACTTCGCCATTGCCCGGGCCCGGCAGGTGGTAAAACCCCAGCTGGGTGCTGAGAAGCTGCGGGGCCGGAAACTGAAATACTGAGAAAAGACGCTTCCCAAGCGGCCACAGGCCGGTGAGGGAAGCGTCTTTCAGTTTTCGGAGGCCAGCGGCCACAGCAGGAGAATCTCCAGCCTGCCATCTGTAAGCCTGCTTCTCACCTCCACCTGCATCCGCTGACAGAACTGCGCTACCACAGTCAACCCCAGGCCGCTTCCACCTGGGGTACCGGTGTAAAAACGGTCAAACAGATGGGGCATCATCTCGCTGGTAAGGCCGGGCGCCTCATTGACAAACCGCACCTCTGCCCGGCGGCCACAGCACCGGGTAGAAATCTCCAGCCCGGTCCCATACCGGAGGGCATTCTGCAACAGATTCTGCAAAATTCGCCTGGCAGCTCCCCTATCCGCCTGGACAGCCGGCAGATCCTCAGCCAAAGACACCACGGGTTCAATCTGCTGCTGAGAAATCTGCTGGTAACTGTCAGCCAACAGCTCTGCCAGCAGATCATGCAGCTGCACCGGTTCCAGTTGCAGGGCATATCCCGCTTCCAGCCGGGAAAGGTCATAGAAATCGTCCGCCAGCTGACGCAGCAGTCTGGTGCGCTGGCAGACCGTATCCAGCGCCTGGGTGTTTTCCTCGGGGGAAAGCTGTCCGCTCCGGATCAGTTGCAGATAACCGGCTATGGCGGTGAGAGGGGTTCGGAAATCGTGGGAGAGGCAGGCAACGTGGGTCCTCAGCTGGTCCTGCTGCCGCTGGTATTCCACGGTGAGGGCCCGTTGCCGCTGCTGAAGCTGGGAAACAGCCACAGCAAGCCGGGCAGACAACCCATCCGGCGCAGCCAGCCGGGGCGCTCTGTCCTCAGACAGGGCTTCCAGCAGGGCACGCATATTGGCTGTCCGAATCCAAAGCAGCAGCAGACAAACCACCAGCCCGACGGCCAGCAGAATCACCACGCCTGTCATCTTCTCCTCTCCCTTCCTCAGTGCAGCTCCCGCCGCTGGAACAGCACAACACCGATGCCGGATGTGAGCACTACAAAAGCAAGGCCAATGGCCCAGTTGAGCATCATGTCTCCCCTTCCCCAGGCCATCTGTCCCACCTGACTCAGGCGAATTGACGGCAGGAACTCCCGCAAAATACCGAAAATGGGGTTCACAACCTG
>CALXFL010000083.1 GCA_944387515.1 uncultured Clostridia bacterium | reverse complement strand
CGTGTGCTGCTGGAAACGGATGCCCTCCGGGTGTCAGCTGGTGAAACCGGTCTCGTCTTTGAGGACCGGGAAGGCCGCGAGCTGCTGCGGGAGCTGGGGGCAAATTTTGGCCCTGATCCGGAGGAGTGGATGGAGCAGCGGTTTTTCTCCCCGGAAGGGGAGGTGCTGGGCGGACTGGGCCAGCAGGCAGATGGCGCCGCAGATTACCGGGGCCGCTTTGCCCATCTCTGTCAGTTCAACACCATCAGCGCTGTACCGGTGCTGATGTCCAGCAGGGGATATGGCATTCTTTGGAACAATTGCTCCCTGACCGAGCTGAATCCCCATAAGACGCCGCTGTCCCTCAGCTGGGATGTGTACAGCAAGACCTCCCACGGGTCCTATACCCCAGAGGAAACCGGACAGTACATCTTTATTCTGGAAAAGCGCAACAAGAACACCGGCTTTGAGGAGCTGAACCTGCGGGTGGGGGAGCAGACCGTCATCCGTCAGGGAAGCAACTGGCACCCCAACTATTTTACCGGTGCAGTCTGGCTGGAAGCGGGCAGATCCTATGAGATCTGGCTGGACGGAGATGCCAACCTCTATGTGCAGCAGCCGTCCCAGGCGTCGGTCACCAGCTTCTGGTCCGAAATGGGCAGCTGCATCGATTACTTTTTCCTCTATGGGCCCCGGATGGATGACGTTATCCGGCGGTACCGCCGCCTTACCGGTGAAGTGCCCCTCTTTCCCAAATGGGCCTATGGTTACTGGCAGAGCAGGGAGTGCTACCGCTCGGGACAGGAGCTGCTGGACATTGTGGCAGAGCACCGGCGGCGGGGGCACCCCATGGATGCCATCGTCCAGGACTGGATGTATTGGGGGGATTACGGCTGGAACGCCATGCGGTTTGCGCCCTCCTATGCGGCGGATATGCCGGAGGTGATCCGGCAGCTTCACGAGAACAATGTTCACCTGATGGTCAGCGTATGGCCCAATTTCAGCGAGGGGAGCGCGCCTGAGGATCCTGCGGGCAGCGTTTGGGAGGAGTTCTCCCGGAAGGGATACCTGATGGACGACCATGTGTTGCCGGGCATGGAGGACTATACCTCCGCCCTTCAGGGCTTCCGCCGCAACTATTACGACGTCTGGAATCCGGATGCCCGGGCGGCATTCTGGCGGTGGATGGATCGGGGGCTGTTCCAGGCGGGAGTGGATGCCTGGTGGCTGGACGGCACCGAGCCCAACCTCTGGAGCCTTCAGGGGGCCTACCACCATTACCGGACCTGTGATGGTCCGGCAGCCCGCCGGCTCAATGCCTACACCCTCCAACATTCCCGGAGCATCTACCAGAACCAGCGGGCGGCCAGCGGGGAGAAGCGGGTCTTCATGCTCTCCCGCACCGGTTTCACCGGCATTCAATCCACTGGTACGGCGGTCTGGTCGGGGGATACCTGGGGCTCCTGGGAGGTGCTGGAACGGCAGATTCAGGCAGGGGTGCAGTATTCCCTGTCCGGCCTGCCCTACTGGACCTCGGACATAGGGGGTTTTATGGGCATATCCTGTGAGGAGCCTGCCTACCGGGAGCTGTACCTGCGCTGGTTCCAGTTTGTCACCTTCTGTCCCATCTTCCGCGCCCACGGCACCCGGATTCCCCGGGAGGTCTGGCAGTTTGGCCCCGAGGTGGAGGAGATTCTCCACCGGTACCTGACCCTCCGGTACCGGCTGATGCCCTATCTGTACAGTCTGGCCTGGCGGGTCACCCGGTATGGGGACACGATGATGCGGAGCCTGATGATGGATTTCCCAGAGGATGCCCGTGCCCTGACCGTCACCGATCAGTATCTGTTTGGCCCTGCGCTGATGGTCTGTCCGGTGACAAAGCCGGGGGTGACCAGCCGGAAGGTCTGGTTGCCGGCGGGCTGCGGCTGGTACGATTTCTGGACCGGTCGGTGGTTTGCAGGAGGACAGGAGTTGGAGGCAGCCGCCCCTGTGGAACAGCTGCCCCTCTTTGTTCGGGCGGGCAGCATCCTGCCCATGGGCCCGGAGATCACCCATGCCGCCCAGCCGGTAGAGGAGCTGGAGCTGCGGATCTACACCGGTCAGGATGGGGAATACCTGCTTTACGAGGACAGCGGAGACGGTTACGATTATGAAAAGGGCGTCTATGCCCAGCTGCCGCTCCGGTGGCGGGATGCAGAGCAGACGCTGGAACTGGGGCCGAAGGCTGGCAGCTTCCCCTTCAGCTGGAAGCTGCGGCTGACGCTGGTGACCCCGGAAGGAGAGCGGCAGGGCCCGCTGATCTGCTGCGATGGCGCAGAAGCCATGCAGGTCCGGCTTGCAGCCGGAGAAAAGGAGTGAGAGAATATGTTGGATCGTTCCGTACCCTATTATCCGGTCATTATGACGCTGCCTGCCGGGGACCGGCCTCAGCCAGAGGTGCTGTTGGACCAGGCGGAAAAGCTGTTACCGGAGGGCTACCGGCTGGTGCGGTGGCAGCCTGGCATGGAGCAGGCCTGGTGCACCATTGAAAAGGAGGTAGGGGAGTTCCCTACGGTAGAGGAGGCCATGACCCGCTTCCAGTGGGAATTTCTGCCGGAACCGGCTCTGCTCCGGGAGCGGATGTGGTTTGCCATCTCTCCGGAAGGGACGGCAGTAGGAACCGCCACTCTCTGGACCGGCGGCTATCTGGGCGGGATGCTGCCCCGGCTTCATTGGGTGGCCGTGCAGCCGGGACACCGCCGCCGGGGGTTGGCTCGGTCGCTGGTGCTGGCGGCGCTGTCCTGTGCCAGGGCCGATGAACTGGTCTTCCTGACCAGTCAGACCTGGAGCTGGCCCGCAGTGCGGCTTTACCGGCAGCTGGGCTTCCAGCCCTGGCTCTCCTGTCCTGCCGGCTGGGAGGACAACTGGAACCCCAAGGAAGCCTGGCGGATTATCAGCCAGAAGGCGGGCTTTACCCGATAACAGAAAAAGCGTTCCCAGAGCGAAAGCCCATGGGAACGCTTTTTGTTTCAGTCAATTCTGGCAGTGCTGTTGCACCTCTGCCACCAGATCCAGCAGAAGGCAGGCGGCCTTATGGGGATCAGAAGCCTCGGTTTCAAACAGCTCCCGCACCCTGTTCTGGTAGTCCGGCCAGAGGCCCAGCTGTTCAATCCGCTGGACGGCCTTCTTTTCGTTGAGGCAGTAGGTTCGCCCCCAGGCGAACAGCGCCTGATTCAGGGCCGCCACTGAACGGTACAGATGGCCGTAACAATAGGAAATATCCCCTGAGCTAGCGTATTTTTCCACAAAGGAGGCCGAAAAGCCTGCTTCAAACAGGAAAAATTCCAGAAGGGACCGGCGCATGGGTTCTGGATATTCCTCCGCTTCCGCCTTGAGACGGTCAAATTCCGGATGGCGGCGGTAGAGCACCTGACAGCAGGCCAGTTCTCCCCGGTACATGACATTGAGGTAGGCATGGGGATGGCCGGTCTGATAGTGGGGCTGGCAGATGCCGTCTGCTGTCCGTTTCAGCTCCTCCCGCACCCGATTCATATCCCGGAAAATCAGGTCGGTGGCACAGCCGTCGACTTTCAGCCAGCCGCCGAAGTTCATCCAGTTCCCCCAGCCGCCTTCCTCCCAGATCAGATCTGGCCGGTGCTGATCGTCCAGCTGGGCAGCGGCCAGGTTGAGGGCAGTATAATCCAGCAAAGCCCGGTTGTAATAGATCCCGATATCCAGATCGGAAGTGGGAAGGGCGGTACCGGTTGCACGGGAACCGCCCAACACAATGGCTTCCACAGCTGGGATGGGGGAGAAGAGCTGAACGGTTCTGTGAAGAATCTGCTGAATGTCCATGGAATTATTCCTGCCGGATGGCTGTCAGGGCGCTGATCTTGACGGCCCGGTTGGCGGGGTAGAAGCCAGAGGCCAGACCCACCAGAGTGGAGAACAGCAGCGCACCTACCACCAGCCACCAGGGGATGATGGAGGAGCCGCCCAGACTCATACCGCCCATACCGCCGATTCCGCCCATGCCGCCTCCAGCGCCGCCCTGCATGGATAGCGTGTTAATGGCAAAGGAGATACCATAGCTGATGCCGACACCGATGATGCCGCCCATCAGGCCGATGGTACCGGCCTCCATCAGGAAGACGGTGCGGATGTTGCTGACCAGACAGCCCAGCACCTTCATAACGCCGATTTCCCGGGTACGTTCGTAGATGGACATAATCATCGTGTTGGTGATGCCCAAAGCTGCGACCAGCAGCGAAATGGCGCCCAGACCGCCCAGAATCATCTGCTGGCTGCGGGATTGCTCCTCCAGCGGTTTGCGGATGGATTCCATGCTGTTGGTCTCAAAGCCAAAGCCCTGGATAACCTCTTCCACTGCGGCAACATCCTTCATGTCTTCCACTTTGACCACGACGTTGTTATAGGAGAAGACCTTGTTTTTGTCCACCTTCACACCGTTGAGCTTGCGGTACTCGGTTTCCAGTTTTTTTAGGTAGTTGATGTCCATGAAAGCGGAGTAGCCGGGACTGGGGTTCTTGCTCCAGTCACTGGTGAGGATGGCGGGAACAGTGGCCTTGTAGGAGATGCTCTTTTTGTTTTTGGGGTCGTTTTCAAAGGGAATGACAATTTCGATCTTGTCTTCCATCAGGTTGAGATCGGGGACTTCATCCCACCGCTTGGATTTGGGGTTGCGGAAGTTCTGGACGCTGTCGGCGCCGAACAGAACCACGCCGTCGTATTTTCCGCCGGTAGGCAGCTCACCGGCATCGGTTTGATAGCCCAGCAGCGGCAGGGCATTCATATCGACGCCATAGATGCTGCTTTCATACTGGTATTTTCCCGAGATAAACATCACGCTGCCCCAGGTTTCAGGAGAATACACCGGTGTCACCGCCACAACCTTTGGAATCTGGCGGAACTGTTCCAGCATACTGTCATCCAGAGGCTGTTCAGTGGCATTGCCGTAGTTATAGATGTTGATGACCGTCAGATCGCCCATCTGGGCCAGGGCCTCCTCCTGGGTCTTTTGGAGTCCCAGACCCAGGGAGATCATGACCACAATGGCACAGGTACCGATGACAACGCCCATGACGGTCAACAGCGTCCGTACCTTTCGCTTCAGCAGATTGGAAAGGCACATGACGATCATGTCTTTGATTTTCATAGGCTTATCCCTTTCCGGCTGTCATCAGTCGTCATAGTCGTCCTCGGCGTCCAGCTTTTTGGAGGCCTTTTTCTTTTTGATGATGAGGATGGTCACCACGGCAGCGCCAGCTACGCCTACACCAATGAGAATCCAGCCCCAGACAGGCATACCGGTGGATTCGGGTTCGATGGGTTCAACAGGGCCCACGTCAATACCGGGATCCGGATTTTCCATCTCGATGACTTCCACCGAGAAGGGCTTTTCTACCTCTTTCAGGTTGCCTGCGGCATCCTCGTAGCTGAGGATGAATTTGCCCTCTACCATGCCCACAGCTTCGGGATTCAGAGAGGCCTCGTAGTAGTCGCCGTTACCGGATTCCACGTTGCCCACATAGGAGGAAGGTTCGCCAGTGGTGAAGTTGGTACCTTCTACCCGAATAGAGAGGTTGTAGATGCTGCTCTTGCCCTTGTTGACATAGTTGACAGTGGGATTGATGGATTCGCCGAAGTAGACAGGACCCCAGACCTGTACATCCTCTACCTCGAAACGGTCGGGCTGGGTGACAGGGATGGTGATGGTTTCGCTGTCGTCCACAGTGACACGTTCGTTGTTCAGCACGGCTTCATAGCTTACCGAGACCTGAAGGCCGTAGGATTTGGGCGGTGCGTCTGCCTTGACCAGCAGATCGATGACTTCAGAAAAGCTCTGGCCAGCGCCGACCTTGCTGATAAAGAAGGTGTTGGAGGAATTGGCGGGGGTGAAGACACCGCCGGTGGTGTCGTCTGCCACCGAGGAAATGGTCATCTTGAGGTTTTCCACTGCTGCGGCAGTGCTGGTGTTTTTCAGGTTCAGGGAGAGCCGGAAGGTTTTGCCGCCTTCAACCGACTGGCTGTTTTCTTCTGCGGGATTTCCTTCCTCGTCCAGTGTGGTGAAGGTATAGCCGTCAATTACAACACGGGGCGTGCTGGCCTTGGGGCCGTCCTCTTCCTTGCCGCTTTCAGCGGGTTTGCCTTCCACTGCCACGAAGACTTTGGCGGTGCCTGTGATTTCGCCACAGGCAGCGTTGGCGGTAAGGCTGTGGTTGCCGGTGACCATTTCCTTGCTGGAAAGCAGCGAGAAGGTTACAGTGCCGGTGCCGCCGGCAGCGATGTTCTGAATGGTCTGGGTGTCCATGCCGCCATTGACCGTGATACCCTCCGTGGCCAGGCCGTCCAGAGTCACCTTGACGTTTTCACAGGGGGTATTGCCGGTATTGGCGACAGTCAGGGTCAGATTAAAGCCTTCGCCAGCTTTGATCTGGGGCTTGCTCACCTGATAACCTTTGATGGAAAGTCCGCTGCTGGCTTCGGTTTCAGTTTTGCCCTCTACCTTCAGATTGATCTGGATGGTTTCTTTGATCTGCTGGCCGCTGTATTTGTAGATCGCCTCCAGGGTGATGGGGAAGACGCCGCTTTTGGCTTCAGAATCAGCCGAAATGGGGAGCTTGAGGGTCTGCTCCTTGGAGCGGGAGCTGAAATTCAGTTCCTGCATGGCGGTGGCAGTGTTGAAGTAGATGCCCTCGGGAAGCTGAGCCGTGATCTGGGTCTTGCCGGCATAGCGGGAGTTGGAGCTGGTGCCGGTGAGAGGAATCTCAATGGTTTTGGATTCACCGGCCTTAATAGAAGGAAGGGCGGTGCCGGGCTTGACGCCGATCAGGTTACCGGTGGGGGTAGAAGGGGTGACAGGGCCGCTGTCGCCGCCGTCGTCAGTTTCTGTAGGAGAGAATCCAGATACTGTTGCAGAAAGGCTCTCAGAAGTACCAGAAGATGATTGTATTTCAATAAAAAGTGAAGTATTTCCAGAACCTCCATAATTAAAGGAACCAGACTTCGTGGTGATTTGGGCAGTACCACCTGAAAATTGTACATTAGGAAATTCGTCACTGCCGCTAAGACCACCGACACCTTGGACAGTCACTGTGGCAGGGCCATCTGCCGAAGAGCCATTGATATCAATTTCCATGACAAATCGCTCTCCAGCCGATACAGATGTCGGAGTAAGTGTAACAGTAGCAGTAAGTCCTGTCGCATGCACCGGCAGGGAACCCAGTATAAAGACAAACATCATGCAAAGTGCGGCTGCCAGACCGACAGCCCGCTTGATTGTAATCTGATTCATGTGTCATTTCTCCCAGATTGTTATGTTGAAGACAGTCTTATGAGGGGAAGGCGTCGGGATCTGGCAGGGGAGCCGGATCATCCGCCTGGGGGGAGGGCATTTCTGAGGAAGGGACGGCTTCTGCCGGAACAGCTTCCTCTGCTGGTGCATCTTTTGCAGGGGTGGCCGCCTCTTCAGGCTGCGCCTGCTCCTCCCGCCCGATAATGGACTGATTGGGGGTATCGCTGATGATGGCGCCGTCCACCAGCCGGACGATCCGGTCGGCGTACTGGGCGATTTCCTTGTCGTGGGTAACGAGGATCAGGGTTTCTCCGTGATCTCTCGCCATATGTACGATCATCTCCATCACTTCCAGGGTGGTGTGGCTGTCCAGGTTGCCGGTGGGCTCGTCCGCAAAGACGATCTTCGGCTTGGCCACAAAGGCGCGGGCAATACCGACTCGCTGCTGCTGGCCGCCCGACATCTGGGTGGGGCGGTGTTTCATTCGCTTGCCCAGACCCACAGCCTTCAGCATCTTTTTGGCTTCCTTATCCCGCCGGGCCCGGGAGACGCCCCGGAACATCAGCGGCATGGCCACGTTTTCCACCGCAGTCAGGGTAGGCATCAGGTTGTAGGACTGAAAGATGAAGCCGATGTTTTTCTGGCGGAACAGCGCCAGCTGCCGCTCGCCCATGGCGGTGATATCTTCGCCGCCGATGAGGACCTTTCCCCGGGTAGGCTTTTCCAGCCCCGCCATGATGTTCAGGAGGGTGGATTTACCCGAGCCGGAGGTGCCCAGAATGCAGCAGACCTCGCCTTCATCGATGGACAGGTTGACCCGTCCCAGCGCCACAACACGCTCCTGATCGATGCGGTAGACCTTTCGCAGATCTTTCACTTCTATGAGGCTCATTCACGGTGCTCCATGGATTGGCGGCGGGTGGCTTTCTATCCGGCGCCGCCGGCCGGATAGAAGGGGAATTTCCCGTAAACAGTTGCCGCTGCGGGCTTACCAGCGGATGAAAGTGTGCACCTCTCCCTTCTTTGCTATGCCCTTTTTTGGTAAAACGGCCAGTATATATCTATTATACGATAGATGGCACCAAAATGTTTCAAGAATTTGAAAATTTTTCTCAGTGCCAGGAGAGAAAAGCAGAAAGGATGTTTTTTCCCGGTTCAGACGGGATTTTTTCAAAAAGGCGGCACCTTTTTCCAGTTTCTTCATAAGATGTACTACACAGCGGCAGCCGCCCGGGCGGCAAGGCAGCTGAAACCCTGTAAGGAGGAACACGTTATGGCAGAACACAACACAACCTACGGCGGCGCCACCGGTGCCAACTGTTTCAAGGAGGCCGTCAGCGTACATGCGGGGCGGGTTTACGACAGCTGCTCAGCCAAGGATTGTCTGGAAGACCTGCGGGTTTACTTCACCGTGGCCGATCAGGACCAGATCAACACCGCTCAGAATGTCAAATGCCGGCGGGTAGAGGTCATCAACGTCATGATGGATGTGGAGAGCGTACCCTTTAACCAGGGCTTCTGCTCGGTAGATCTGGCGTTTTACTTCCTGGTGACGCTGGACGTCTATACATCTTCCGGTACTGCTCCGATGACCATTCAGGGCCTGGCTGCCTTTGGCAAAAAGGTGATTCTCTACGGCTCCGAAGGCAATGTCCGCAGCTTCCGCTCCGACAGCGGGATTGCCCTGGAGGACAGCAGGCTGCCCTCCGATGCACCCACTGCCCGGATCCAGACGGTGGATCCCATCTGCCTGTCGATTCAGCTCACCTCCACGCCCAAGCCGGAGGACAATACCGTTCCCATTCCCGCCACCATTTCCAGCATCTTCGACGGCAATCTGGACACCGGTACGGCTGACCAGATGGTCTATATCTCGGTGGGACTGTTCTCCATTGTTTCGTTGGAGCGCACCGTTCAGATGATGGTACCGGTTTACGATTACAGCGTACCGGAGAAGGAATGCGTTTCGGCTGTGGCCGCAGATCCCTGCGAGCTGTTCAGAAGAAT
>CALXFL010000082.1 GCA_944387515.1 uncultured Clostridia bacterium | reverse complement strand
AATACGGCCTCAAAGCCGCTCGTCGCGCTCCTCAGTTCTCCAAGAGATAATCAGTCGGATTATTTCCTGTGGAAACAGTTCAAAAACTCTGGAAAGCTTTGGTTTTCCAGAGTTTTTTGCGTTTATATTGCTTTTTCTGTTTTCATCAGTTTTACAGCATAAGTAAACCGCTGTCAGCGCAGCCGTATAAAGGTATCTGTGCCTTTTGAAGGTGAGCCGAATGCAGAAACAGGGAATTGTACACCTCTGTTCTCACTTCTTTTATCTCTATTTAAGGCAGAGAATATATGATATACTTATATTAAGCCTAAAAGCAACACTATTTTGCAGTTGATTCTGAGATACAAAGAGGAGCCCGGTGGTATGAGACTTTTGTTGGCAGAGGATGAACTGGCGCTTTCAAAAGCGCTGAAGGTCATATTGGAGCGCAACAATTATTCGGTGGATGCTGTTTATGATGGACAGGCTGCACTGGAATATCTGGAGACAGATAATTATGACGGTGTGATTCTGGATATTATGATGCCCAAGGTGGATGGTATTACGGTACTGAAGGAAATTCGCCGCAGGGGAAGTCTGCTCCCTGTTTTGCTGCTGACAGCAAAATCTGAGGTGGATGACAAAGTTCTGGGGCTGGATGCTGGAGCAAATGACTATCTGACCAAGCCCTTTCATGCAAGAGAGCTGCTGGCGCGGATCCGGGCCATGACGAGAATCCAGACTGTTCAGGCAAATTCACAGCTTCAGATAGGAAATGTCACATTGGATCGTGCGACCTATGAGCTTTCCACTGCATCGGGAAGTTACCGGCTGGCAAACAAGGAATTCCAGATGATGGAGATGCTGATGAGCAACCCCAAAAACCTGATTTCCTCTGAGCGGTTCATGGAGAAAATATGGGGTTACGATAGTGAAGCGGAGCTCAATGTGGTGTGGGTGTATATTTCCTATCTGCGCAAGAAACTGACGGCGCTCCATGCCAATATCCAGATCAAGGCCATGCGGAATGCCGGATACACACTGGAGGAGATCCCATGATACGAAAGCTCCGAATCAAGCTGATCCTTGCTTCCATGTTGTCCCTGCTGCTTGTTCTGGCTGTCATCTTTGGTGTTGTGGGGGTGCTCAGTTACAGAAAAATTATAACCGATGCAGACACCATCCTGACGATCTTGCAGCAGAACAACGGCAGCTTTCCCATAGGAGAGCATATGGGAAATGACCAGCCCTTTATGGATGCGCCTCCCAAAGGAGAACGGCGTTTTTCCCCGGAGCTGCCCTATGAGTCTCGGTATTTTTCAGTGTTTCTTTCAGAGGATGGCGAGGTCATCTCGGTGAATACCGGAAAAATTGCAGCGGTGGATACTGCAGCAGCCATTGAATATGCCCAGATGGTTATCCGTAACGGTTTTTCTCAGGGATTCGTGGCTGATTACCGGTATACTTCTTTTGCTGTCGGGGATGAAATCCATATTATTTTTCTGGATTACGGCCGTGAAATGAGCTCATTTAGGACATTTCTGTTGACCAGCGCAGGGGTTTCTCTGGGCGGTCTGGTGGCAGTGCTGCTTTTGCTCATTTTTCTTTCTGGCCGGATTGTCAAGCCCTTTCTGGAAAGCTACGAAAAGCAGAAACGGTTTATTACCGATGCGGGACATGAACTGAAAACGCCGCTCACCATCATCGATGCAGATGCAGAGGCGCTGGAAATGGATATTGGGGAGAATGAATGGCTCAGCGATATTCAGACTCAGACCAAACGGCTGGCGCAGCTGACCAACAGCCTGATTCTTCTGGCTCGGATGGAAGAACAACCCCAAACGGAAAAAATTGAGTTTCCCCTTTCCGATCTGGTGGAAGAAACAGTGGAGACCTTTCAGGCACTGGCCAAAACCCGGAATAAGCATCTTTCCAGCCGTATTCAGCCCATGCTTTCCATGAGCGGGGATGAGAAAGCCATCCGGCAGTTGGTCACCATCCTGTTGGACAACGCCATCAAGTACGCCGATGACGGCGGCAGGATTGAGTTTGTCCTGGAACGGCAGAAGAACCAGATCCGGCTGACGGTCTTCAATACAGCAGAATCAGTTTCCAGGGAGAGTCTCGGTCATCTGTTTGACCGGTTTTACCGGACGGACCAGTCAAGAAATTCCCGTACAGGCGGGTATGGGCTGGGACTTTCCATCGCTTCGGCGATTGTCAATGCCCACAAGGGGAAGATCTGGGCAGCTACACAGGACGAAAAATCTCTGATGATTACGGCTGCCTTTCCTCTATGACATAAGAAAATGTGTAAAAGGTGTCACCCTTCTGGGGATGACACCTTTTTTATTGCTCTGTAAATTTAGGTTCAATTAAGGTTCAATTTTAAGTTTATCTAAGAAAGCAGCAGTATACTTTGACCATAACAGCAAGAGATCCCTTTTATAAAGCTGATGCGGATATAAGGAGGAAAATATGGGATATCAGATGACATTCAAGCGGTATGAAATCAAATATCTGCTGACTGAAACACAGAAGCAGGCCATTTTACAGGCCATGCAGCCCTGGATGAAGCTGGACCGGTACGGACGCACCACCATCCGGAACCTCTACTATGATACCGATACCTACCGGCTGATCCGGCGGTCATTGGAAAAACCGGCGTACAAGGAAAAGCTCCGGATTCGCAGCTACCAGACCGCTGCGCCGGAGGATCCAGTCTTTGTTGAGCTGAAAAAGAAATACAAGTCGGTGGTATATAAGCGCAGGCTAACCCTTCCGGAAAGTCAGGCCATGTTCAGCTTTCAGCAGGGGATTCCGCTTCCGGTTCGCTCCCAGATTGCCGACGAGATTGAGTATTTCCGCTCTTATTATCAGAGCCTGCATCCGGTGGTCTTCCTTTCCTATGAGCGGGAGGCGTTTTATGCGCTGGATGGCAGCGATTTCCGGGTGACCTTTGACGAAAATATTCTCTATCGGACCTGTGACCTTTCTCTCGGCAGTGAGGCATATGGCACGCTGCTGCTGGATCGGGGCAGAACCCTGATGGAGATCAAAACCGCAGGGGGGTTGCCACTCTGGATGAGCCATGAACTGAACCGGCTCCGGCTGTATCAGACGTCATTTTCAAAATACGGTCTCGCTTACCAAAACATGATGGAAGAACAAAGGAGAGAATACCATGTTTGCTGATCTTTTCAGGGGATTATTTGACACTGATATGACTACGGTAATTGCCCCGTCGGACTTTCTGCTCTGTGTTGGCAGCGCCCTGGTCATCGGCTTGATTCTGGCTGGGTTCTATATGTACCGGACCCGGTATACCAGGAGCTTTGTGGCTACCTTGGCGCTGCTTCCTGCCGTGGTCTGTGTGGTCATCATGATGGTCAACGGAAATGTGGGAACCGGCGTGGCAGTTGCCGGTGCCTTTAGTCTGGTCCGGTTCCGTTCGGTGCCGGGCTCTGCCAAGGAGATCGGTGCCATCTTTCTGGCCATGGGTGCCGGATTGATTGCCGGTATGGGATATCTGGGGTACGCTTTCCTTTGCACCATTCTGCTGGGCTTTGCCAGTGCCCTTTTCAACAGGCTGGATTTTGGTGCAAGACAGAAGGCTGGTTTATACAAGACCCTTCACATCACGATTCCGGAGGATCTGGATTATACCGATGTCTTTGAGCCGATTCTCAAGGAATACACCTCTGACTGTGAACTGACTCAGGTACGGACCACCAATATGGGCAGTCTGTTCCGGCTCACCTATAACCTGACGCTGAATCGTGTTGGTCAGGAGAAGGAAATGATTGACAAGCTGCGTTGCCGTAATGGGAACCTGGAGATTTCGGTTTCCAGACAGGAAACGGCAATCAGTGAATTGTAAGGGAGGGTAATATATGAAAAAATTTGCAGTATTTGCAGCACTTCTGGTGGCACTTCTGTCCTGCTCCGGGTGTAGTTTTACCGGCTCCACCGCTTCGGAAGGTTCTCAGGCAGCTGCATCCTCAGAAACAACCGCTTCAGAGACAACCGTTTCAGAAACGACCACTGTGGAGACGGTGGCAGCTGCCTCTGAAATGTTTACCGACCGGGATATGGAAATCGGCTATGACGAGGAAACCAGTGCCCGGATCACCCTGTCGGGGAGCAGTGCTTCCAGTGATTCTGATGCGGTGCAGATTTCCGGCAGCACCGTGACCATTACCGACGAGGGAACCTATCTTCTTTCCGGTACGCTGGATGATGGGATGATTGTGGTGAATGCGGAGGATACCGATAAGGTCCAGCTGGTACTGGATGGGGTTGGGATTACCAGTTCCACTTCTGTTGCCATTTATGTGCTGGAGGCAGACAAGGTGTTCATCACCACCACATCCGGCTCCGAAAACACGCTGGCAAATGGCGGGGAGTATGTGGCAATCGATGACAACAACATTGATGCTGTGATTTTCGCCAAGTCTGACCTGACCCTCAATGGCGCTGGAAATCTGACCATTTCTGCTGCCGCAGGCCACGGCATCGTCTCCAAGGATGACCTGGTACTCACCAGCGGCAGCTATGACATCACCGCGGCCAATCAGGGACTTTCCGGAAAGGACAGCATACGGATTGCCAACGGCAGCTATACCATCACCTCCGGCAAGGATGGAATTCATGCTGAGAACACCGATGACACCAGTCTGGGCTTTCTGTATGTCAGCGGCGGCACCTTTGACATTGCGGCAGAGGGAGACGGCATGAGCGCCAGCGCTTACCTGCAAATTGAAGATGGCACCTTTACCATCACTACCGGAGAAGGCAGCGCCAGTGTAACCATGGAAACAGATACCATGGGCTTTAGGCAGAGAGGGGGCTTTCAGACAGAAACCACTGAAACCGAGACTGTAGACATGGTGAGCCAAAAGGGCGTCAAAGCTGATGGCGCCATCACCATTGCAGGCGGCAGCTTTGTCACTAACACGGTGGACGATTCTGTTCATGCTGGCGGTGATATTCTCATCACCGGCGGTGAGTTTGAACTGAGAAGCGGCGACGATGCGGTACATTCCGATGCCGCCGTCACCATCCAGAATGGCACTTTCACCATTGCCTACTGCTACGAGGGACTCGAAGGCCTGTCCATCACCATTGACGGCGGCACCTTTGACATTACCTCGGTGGATGACGGCATCAATGCCGCTGGTGGCGCTGACAGCTCAGGATTTGGCGGCGGACGGCCTGGACAGGATCAGTTTTCCGCCGACTCCGACAGCTTTATCATCATCAATGGCGGCGACCTTGCTATTGTGTCCACCGGTGACTGCATCGACTCCAACGGCAGCTTGACCATCAATGGCGGAACGGTGAATCTCACCTGCAATGGCAGCGGCAATACCGCACTGGACTGTGATGGAACTTATACCAACAACGGCGGCGACGTGACCACCAACGACGGCTCGGAGAATAATCCCGGTCAGATGGGCGGCGGTATGGGTGGTACGGGAAAACCCGGCAGAGGTGGCCAGGGCAACATGGGAATCCCCGGTGAGACAGGGGAGATGCCTGAGACTCCGCCTACCGGTACACCATCGTCTGAGACGGCGTAAGCGCTCAATCCCGTCCAAAAAAGAGAGTCGGACGGGATGTTGACCATCCTGTACTTCAGGACAGGAGAAGGCGGGGGATGAAGAAAATCTTATAAAATGGAGCATGATGGCATTGACTTTTGAAGAATATTACGGGGATGGGCTGCTTCGCCTGAAACAGGTGGAGGTGTTCCTGCTGCATCTGGTCTATCAATATCCTGCTCAGGAAGATCCGGATGGTGTCGGACCGGTTCTGTACTGTAAATCCAGGATCAAGCAACCCGATAGCATGATGCGCAAGCTCAGGATGCATGGTCTTCCCACCGATGGGAAGACTGCGCTGGAGCAGATGCATGACGCCGTGGGTATAAGGGTTGTCTGCGCTTTTGTGGAGGATGTTTACCGGGTTTCCCAGTGGCTGGGCATGCGGCCTGAATATGAGATTGCTGCCACAAAGGAATACATTGCCTACCCCAAGCCCAACGGATACCGCAGTCTGCATCTTGTCCTGCGGTTTCACACTGGCATCCAGGCGGAGATTCAGCTGCGCACCATTGCGCTGGATTTCTGGGCAGCACTGGAACATCAGATGAAGTACAAGAAAAACATTGCCCATGAAAAAACCATCTGCGATGAGCTGAAGCGCTGCGCAGATGAGATTGCCTCGGTGGATATGTCCATGCAGACCCTGCGGGAACTGATCCGGCATGAGGGATGGGAGGACTAAAAAGAAAGAGCCTTATAACCCCCACCGGGATTATAAGGCTCTTTCTGGTGCCGCTAACCGGGATCGAACCGGTATGGTGTTGCCACCGAGGGATTTTAAGTCCCTTGCGTCTGCCTGTTCCGCCATAGCGGCCTGTAAAATTCAACTCCCTTATTATACGGTTTTCCCGGGGATTTGTCAAGTGAAAAGTTGAGGGCACAGAATGGTTTTCTCCCGGGAAAGGAGGACTCTGGCGGCTAAAATGTAAAAAAAATGTAAACGATATGAATAAAGAGAAAATAAAATCGTCCGGTTTGGAAGAAATCTGCTACAATAATAAAGCGGAACAGCTGCCAGGGCTTTGGTCCTGTCAGCTCAGACCAAGTAATGCCGCTTTGCGGCAGAAAGGTTAGGACTTAGGATGCTTAAAAGCATGACTGGATATGGAAGAAGCCAGGCCGTGATGGATCTGTGGGACATTACCGTGGAAGTGCGGTCGGTGAATCACCGCTACTTTGAGTTCAACAGCCGGCTGCCCAAGGCCTGTCTCTTTTTGGAAGACCGGCTCAAGGCGCTGGTGCAGCGCAGCTGTACCAGAGGCAAGGTGGAGCTCTATGCTTCGGTGCAGATGACCGGCCAGCGGGAAATCTCGGTGGAGGTGGACCGCTCTGTGGCAGAAAGCTATCTGCGGGCGCTGCGGGAGGCAGCGCCTGAGCTGCGGCTCCGGGATGATCTGGAGCTTTCCCATCTGCTGAAGCTGCCGGATATCTTCACTCTCCGGCGGATGGAGGTGGACGAGGACCGGCTCTGGGCAGCGGTATCCACTGTGGCAGAGCAGGCGCTCGGTGCCTTTGTCTCCATGCGGGAGACCGAGGGCGCCCGGCTGGGGGAGGATCTGTATGGCAGACTCCGTCAGATTGGCAGCCTGCTGTCCCGCATCGAGGAGCGGGCGCCCCAGCTGCGGCAGGAGTACTATGACCGCCTGTACCAGAAGCTGAGAGAGCTGCTGGAAGACCAGGGCATCGACGAGAGCCGCCTGGTCACCGAAGCTGCCATCTTTGCTGACCGGGTAGCCATCGATGAGGAGACCGTCCGTCTCCACAGCCACCTGGAGCAGTTTGAAACGCTGCTGCGGGAGGGCGGCCCGGTGGGCCGCAAGCTGGACTTCCTGGTGCAGGAGCTGAACCGGGAGACCAACACCATCGGCTCCAAGTGTCAGGATGTGGCCATTGCCCGTCTGGTGGTGGACATCAAGTCGGAAATTGAAAAGATCCGGGAACAGATTCAGAACCTGGAATGACCTGCTGGAAAAGGAGAAAAGGATGAAACTCATCAACATCGGCTTCGGCAACATGGTATCTGCCAGCCGGATCATCACCATCGTCAGCCCGGAATCCGCTCCCATCAAGCGGATCATCCAGGACGCCAGAGAGAGCGGGATGCTCATTGACGCCACCTATGGACGCCGTACCCGTGCGGTTATTGTCATGGATTCGGGCCATGTGGTGCTGTCCGCCATCCAGCCTGAGACGGTGGCCAATCGCTTTGTCCAGAATGAAGAACTGGAAGAGGAGGAAGAAGAGGATGACTAAAGGAACCCTGGTTGTGTTTACCGGCCCTTCCGGCAGCGGAAAGGGCACCATCCTGAAGGAATGCCTGCAGGATCCGTCCCTTTATCTGTCCATATCCAACACCACCCGTTCCCCCCGTCCCGGCGAGGTGGATGGGGTGCATTATCACTTTATCACCCACGAGGACTTTGAAAAGAAGATCCAGGAGGGCGGCATGCTGGAATACGCCAACTACTGCGGCAACTACTACGGCACCCCCCGCGACCGGGTCTGGGAACAGCTGGAAGCCGGCCGGGATGTGGTGCTGGAAATTGAGGTCCAGGGCGCCATGCAGGTGCGGAAAAACTGCCCCGAGGCTGTTCTGGTCTTTGTGGTGCCTCCCACTCCTCAGGTGCTGCGCCAGCGTCTCATTGGCCGGGGTACCGAGGATATGGAGACGGTGGAAAAACGTCTTGCCCGTTCTCTGGA
Organism: uncultured Clostridia bacterium; assembly: GCA_944387515.1. Classification (GTDB taxonomy): domain Bacteria; phylum Bacillota; class Clostridia; order Oscillospirales; family Ruminococcaceae; genus Faecivivens. The sequence continues at coordinate 1,078 of CALXFL010000082.1, read as the reverse complement.
GGAGATCGGGATGCTGTCCCAGTTTGACTATCTGGTGGTCAATGACCAGCTGGAGGATGCAGTGGAAACCTTCCGGGGCATCCTGTCCGCCTGCCGTGCAGGAGATCCTGCCCGCCTGGCCCAGCTGAAAAGCCAGTCTGATTCTCTGAAAAATACCATTACAAAGGAGTTTTCATTATGATGCACAGACCTTCCGTTCCTGAACTGCTCAAGCCCGGTCAGAGCTACTACTCTCTGGTGGTAGCAGTGGCCAAACGCGCCCGGGAGATTGCCCAGCAGGCAGACGACAACCACGAGATTCTGCTGGAAAAGCCGGTCAAGCTGGCGGTAGACGACTTCGCCAAGGGCCGCTATAAGCTCATCGAGAGCGACGACATCGGCGTTATCCACGATCATCAGCTGGAGACCACTGCCAGCGCCGATCTGCCCGACGGAGATCTGGACGAAGAATAAACGGGAGGAAGGAGGCGCTCGGTTTGGCGTCTGTCTGTGTGGCGATGGTGGCAGTGGAGCATGCCGCCTTTACCTATGACCAGCTGTATTCCTATCTGGTGCCGGATTCTTTGCGGAATCTGGTGCAGCGGGGTGTGCGGGTGGTGGTGCCCTTTGGGCGGGGCAACACTCTTCGGCAGGGCATGGTCTTTTCGGTAGGGGAGGAGCAACAGAGCCCCCGGCTCAAAAGCGTCATCACGGTGCTGGATCAGGAGCCGGTGCTGGAAGCGGAGGACTTTGAGATCATCCGCTATATGACCGACGCCGCCTTTTGCAGCCGCTATGATGTGGTGCGGTGTCTGCTTCCGCCGGGGCTCTCGGTGGAGGCCAAAACCACCTACCGCCTCTCTCCCTCCTTTGATAAGGGGATGCTTCCCCGTATGGCGCCGGAGGAGCAGCAGCTGCTCCGGCTTTTGCTGGCAGCGCCCTCCCAGCGGGAGGTGGATATGCTCTTTTCCGGCAGCGGCAGCACAGCTCGCCGCAAGACGGCCCAGTCCCTGATTGAGGCCGGTCTTTTGGTGGAGGAGCAGCAGATCACCCGCAAGGTGGGGGACAAGACGGTGCGGATGGTGGCCCTGGCGGAGGG
>CALXFL010000081.1 GCA_944387515.1 uncultured Clostridia bacterium | reverse complement strand
ACCTGGTATTTGTCATCCCGCCCCTTGGCAGACAGAACGATGATGGGAACGGTGCTTTCCCGGCGGATCTCAGGAATCAGCTCTTCGCCCGACAGCCCCGGAAGCATCAGGTCCAGCAGAATCAGCTGAAAGAAGCCCTTCCCGATCTGGGGAAGCAGCAGCCTGACTTCGGTCCCGGAAAAGGCAGCGGTGACCTGATGGCCCTGCCGCTCAAAAAGCCCGGCCAACAGCCGGTTGATGTCGGGGTCATCCTCCACCACCAGAATGTGGTTTGCCATGAAAGCTCTCCTTTCTCTGTAAACGCAAAAACGGGGCGCACCTTCATGCGCCCCGTCAGGGAAAACCGGAATTATTCGATGGTTACGCCCTCGATGCCAGCTACATCAGCAGCATACTCAGAAACCTCGTCCTCAGTCTCCTCTTCAACAGGAGCGGAACCGTCCAGAGTAGCACGGATGGAAAGGCTGACTTTCTTCTTGTCGAAGTCGATGTCGATGATCTTGGCGTCTACCACATCACCTACAGCCAGCTTGTCAGATACCTTGGCGATGCGCTCGTTGGCGATCTGAGAAATGTGGATCAGGCCGTCCACGCCAGGGATAATCTGGGCAAAAGCGCCGAAGGTGGTGATGGAAACGATCTTGACAGGAGTAACAGTATCGATGGGGTAATCTCTCTTGAAGATTTCCCAAGGATTGTCCTCGCTCTTCTTGTAACCCAGAGAGATCTTCTTCTTCTCGGGGTCGATGTCCTTGATATATACCTCAACCTGGTCGCCAACCTTGACAACCTCGTCGGGGGACTTGATGCGGGTCCAGGAGAGTTCTGTGATGTGGATCATGCCATCAACGCCGCCCAGATCGACAAATGCGCCGTAGGAAGTGAGGGATTTCACCTCGCCATGGTACACCTTGCCAACTTCTACCTCAGCCCAGAAGGCCTCCTGTTTGGCTTTCTTCTGCTCCTGCAGAACCGCTTTGATGGAGCCTACTGCACGACGGCGTCTGTCGTTGATCTCGATCACTTTGAACTCTACTTCCTTCTGCAGCAGAACGGACAGGTCCTCCATCCGTCTGTCGGAAGCCAGAGAAGCGGGAACAAAAATTTTCAGGTTGTTGCAGCTCACCAGGATGCCGCCCTTGATAACGTCGGTCACAACGCCGGTCAGGACAGTTTGGTCCTCATAAGCCTTGCAGATCTCATTGTAATTGGCCTCAGCATCCACACGCTTTTTGGACAGGGTCACGATGCCTTCCTGGTCATTCACCTTCAGAACGATCAGGTCGATTTCGTCGCCCTTCTTCACCACGTCAGCGATGTTGACGCCAGAGGTCTCAGAAACTTCGGAAGCGGGAACGATACCAGCCTGCTTTGCGCCGATATCTACGTGGATTTCATTGGGAGCCACTGTTGTAACGATGCCCTTTACCCTTTTACCCGTATATAATTTCTCAGCGCTCTGAGATTGCTCGAACAGCTCAGCAAAGCTCAGCTCTTCGCCTTGGTTTTCTAAAATTTCACTCATGGTATTTAGAACCTCCTTGATTATATCAGCCGGGGTAGAAGCACCGGCAGTGACGCCAATATTATTATGCAGTAAAATTTTGCTTTTGTCAAGTTCTGATTTGGATTCTATTAAATTTGTTTCGCAAAACCGGCTGCATATTTCAAACAGTTTGCGGGTATTGGAACTGTTCCGGCCTCCAATTACCACCATATAATCCGCTTTTTGCGCAATTTCCATGGCTTCCCGCTGCCTTTTATCAGTCGCACTACATATTGTATCAAATATTTTGGCGTTTGTATAGTGCTTTTCAAGAATTTCTTGAAATTTTTCCCACAGAGCCTGTCGAAAGGTGGTCTGGGCCACCACCGAAATGGGGGGCTCTCCCTTTTCCTTCCATTCCTCCAGCAGGGCCATCAGCTCTTCCTCGGTCTGAAAGACCTGAACCGGTCCCACCGCATGACCCACTGTGCCCTCCACCTCGGGATGGGCGGGATCGCCGGCCACCAGCAGAATCCGGCCAGCTGCTGTCTCTTCCTGGGCGATGCGGTGGATCTTGGCCACATAAGGGCAGGTGCAATCCACCACCTCCCGGCCGGCCAGGGCTTCCATGGTCGCCCGGCTGACACCGTGGGAGCGGATGATGACGGTCTGTCCGGGATGGGTGTCCTCAGCCCGCTCCACCGGCGGGATGCCCAGCGCCCGCAGACGCTCAACCACCTGCGGATTGTGGATGATGGCGCCCAGGGTCACCGCATCCTTTTGCTGTCCTGCCAGGGAAAAGGCCTTTTCCACCGCCCGGGAAACACCGAAGCAGAACCCGGCGGACTTTGCTACCATCAATTCAGACATGGGTATCCTCCAATAATCCGGCGAGAGACTCGGTGAGCATCCGGTTGGCCGCCCGAATCTGGGAAGGCACATTGCCGGTAATGCCCAGCTGCTCGTGGGTGATGAAGTTTCCGTACCGCACCACCACCGGCCGGCGAAGGAAACGGCGTTTTCCCTTTTTAATGATACAGGGCAGCAAGCCACAACCGGTCTGGGCGGCGATCACCACAGCGCCGGATTTGAGCTTCAGAAGCTCTCCTGTCTTGGAACGGGTTCCCTCCGGGAAGATGGCCACCACCTGTCCACCCTGAACCAGAGAAACCGCCCGGTCAATGGCGGCCGTGTCGCCCTTGCCCCGAGACACTGGAAAAGCGCCCAGCGCCCGGATAAGCATACCCAGCGGCTTGAAGCGGAACAACTCCTCTTTAGCCATGAAAAAGCACTGCTGCTTGACCTTGACTGCTACAAAAATGGGGTCATACTGGGAGATGTGATTGGAACAGAGAATAAAACCACCCGATGGAATGTTCTCCAACCCCTGATACTCGACCCGGTAGATCAGCTTGGAAACCAGATAGACCACACTGCGGGCCAATGAATAGAATGTCATGCTGATGCCCCCTTAGTCCAGATGTTCTGCAATGATCTGCTGCACCCGGTCAATGGAGGCTTCCAGATCCAGCTGGGTCGTGTCCACCAGCACCGCATCCGGCGCCTGACGGAGGGGAGCAATCTCACGATGGGAGTCGTTGTAATCCCGCTGCTCCACATCGGCCAGCACCTGCTCGTAGGTGTCTGACGCACCCTTTTCCTTCAGCTCCTGCCAGCGGCGGAAGGCCCGGCGCTGTGCCGAAGCAGTGAGGAAGATCTTCACCTTGGCATCAGGCAGAATCACGGTGCCAATATCCCGGCCATCCATGATGACATTGTTTTCTGCTGCCAGCCGGCGCTGAAGCGCCAGCAAAAACTGCCGCACCGGCGGATGGGCCGACACCGCAGAAGCCGCCATGGACACCTCCGGCAAGCGGATCTCCTCCGAAACATTCTGTCCGTTGAGGTAGACCTGCTGGACGCCATCCTCATGACACAGCGTCAGATCAATCTCCGGCAGCAGCTTTTCCACCTGCTCCGCCAGATGGGGATCCTGATTCTGCCGCAGGACATAAAGTCCAATGGAACGGTAGAGGGCACCGGTATCGATGTACAGATATCCCAGTCTCCGGGCAACCTCCCGGGCAATGGTACTTTTTCCGGCACCGGAAGGGCCGTCAATGGCAACAGCAATCATGAAATACAAGTCCTTTCAATTGGTTTTCAGGCAGGGTTCAGCGGTCCACGACCGCATAGGGGCGCCGGTCCTGATACTCGGAATGGGCATTCCCCAGAGCCGGACAGGCATACCGGAACAGATCGGTTGCCAGCAGCTCGATTGCGGCAAGGTGGGGATAGTCCCGTTCCAGCCGGGCAAAGGAGTGATAAACCGGCAGCGTGCCGCTTTTTTTAATCTTCCGCAGCAGGTTCTTGCCGTTTTCATTGAAGGCCAGCACCCGGATGTAGGGCGGTGTCTGGTCATATACCGCAGCATCCAGGCCCAGCATCGCCTCATAGAGAATCCGTCTCACCCGGCTCAGAGGATACCGGCGAGTCCGCAGCCGGTTGATGAGCTCAGAAAGCGGCATCGGCGTCCGGCTCAGCTTGTAGAGCCGCTGCTCCAAGCCCTCGCTGACACTGGGCAGCGCCCGCATCTCCTCAAGGGACATGGTGCGGAGCCGGTAGAGCACCGCCGTCCCCAGCCGTTCCATGGAAGCCGGGGCCATGCGGGTGCGGATGTCCTCATAAAAGAGCGCCGCCGCTTCGGGCGGGATGAAGGGAACCGCTGCCCCGAAGCCCTGAAACTGGATCAGCTCCCGCAAAGCAGAGGCGCTGGCCAGTCCGCCCTGCCGGGCAGTGCTGTCGTGTCCGGGGCCCTTGCGGGGAATGGTCACCACCTGCATCTCCGGCGCCAGGCGCCGGATGGCCTTCAGGTACTCCACCCCGAGAATGTTGTTGGGCCGCCGGAGCAGAGCCGCCGTTTCCTCCCCTGCCAGCTCCGCCACCGCCGCCTCTCTGGCGGCTGCGTAGGATTTTCCCTCGTCCAGAAGCTCCAGAATCCGGGAGCCGGACTCTGCTTCCAGGCAGCTTTCTGCACACCGGGACAGCGCCGCCGCATCGCCCGCTTCGCTGCCGAAGGAAAGGGCATCGACGCAGCCCATCCCCGCCATCAGCGCCACACCGCCAGCGGCGAACCGCTCGGCGGAGGCCATGGCCCAGGGAGCCGGCAGCTCCACCACCAGATCGGCACCACACCGGATGGCCGCAGTCGCCCGGGTCCATTTGGAGAAAAAGGCGGGCTCTGCCCGCTGCACCACCTGGGAACTGAGCACCACGACAATCCGGTCAAAGCCAGCCTGACGGGTCTCCTGAATGTGGTGCAGATGCCCGTTGTGGAGCGGATTGTATTCGGCAATGATACCGGCTGTCTTCACGGCGGACACCTCCTCTTTCTGGGACTGGGCAAAGCCATCTCCTATCCGATGTTTCCGAAAGCCATAAAATATCCCGCAAATAGTTGGAAAAAACAGAAAATCGGCAAAGAAACACTTGAAATTTGCCTCTCATTATATTACTATATATGGTAGCAACGGCAAAGTCAAGTGATTCCTTGAAACGGTTTGGGCCGCTTTGGGGAGTCTCAGTTGTTCATGCCCTGGGAGCGGAAGACGGAAACGACCTCCTCCCGAGGCTTTTTTCTGTTCTTTGCCATCCTTATAATGATGCTTTTTCTCCGGAAAAAGCCAAAATGAAAGGAAGATATCTGATGAAAATTCTGGTTATCAACTGCGGTTCCTCCTCCCTGAAGTATCAGCTGATTGATATGGAAGGCGAAAAGGTGCTGTGCAAGGGCCTCTGCGAGCGCATCGGCATTGAGGGCAGCAACATCACCCACAAGGCCAACGGCGGCGAATGGTCTGAAACCGTTCCCTTCCCCACCCACACCGAGGCCTTCATGAAGGTCGTGGAGATGATGACCACCGGCGAGGGCGCTGTTGTGAAAGACAAGAGCGAAATCAACGCCATCGGCCACCGGGTCGTACAGGGCGCCGAGTTCTTCACCAAGAGCGAGATCGTCACCGACGCCATCATCGACAAGATCGAGGAGATCGCTCCCCTGGCTCCCGTTCACAACATGGCTCATGTACAGGGCCTGCGCAGCGCCAAGAAGGTCTTCGGCGCCGATGTTCCCAACGTGGTTGTATTCGACACCACCTTCCATCAGACCATGCCCCCCAAGGCCTATATGTATGGCGTTCCCTATGAGATGTACGAGAAGTACGCCATCCGCCGCTACGGCGCTCATGGCACCAGCCACCGTTTCGTCAGCATGGCTGCTGCCGAGTACCTGGGCCGCAATGACCTGAAGATGGTCACCTGCCACCTGGGCAATGGCTCCTCCATCACCGCTGTGGAAAACGGCAAATGTGTTGACACCAGCATGGGCCTGACTCCCCTGGCCGGCGTCCTGATGGGCACCCGCTGCGGCGACATCGACCCCAGCGTTGTCACCTACATGGAGCAGAAGCTGGGCATCCATGGTCAGGAGATGGCTGACTACCTGAATAAGAAGTCCGGTCTGCTGGGCATTTCCGGTGTATCCAGCGACAAGCGGGATGTGGAGAAGGCCTCCGCAGCTGGCAACCAGCGCGCCAAACTGGCCAGCGACATGCTCAACTACCAGATCAAGAAATACATCGGCGCTTACAGCGCTGTAATGGGCGGTCTGGACTGCGTGGTCTTCACCGGCGGTATCGGTGAAAACGACAAGCTGGTCCGCACCGAGGTCTGCAAGAACATGGAGTACCTGGGCCTGAAGATCGACGAAGAGAAGAACAGCCAGCGGGGCGCCGATATCATCGACATCTCTGCTGACGATTCCAGAGTCAAGGTTCTGGTTGTCTGCACCAACGAAGAGCTGATGATCGCCCGCGACACCAAGGCACTGGTGGAAGCCCGCTGATCCCCATATGTGAGAAAACCCGTCTGCTGCAAAGCAGACGGGTTTTTGTTTTCACTACTCAGGACATTTGCTCAGAAGGCGGTGACTTTTCCACACCTTCCAGGTCAAATGGTGGAATAAAACTCTCACTGGCAGCGCCGCCCTCCTGAATGAAGGCCTGTTCCATTCCCAGGGAGATGGCATAATCCAGAAGCCGGTCGTATTCCCTCCGGCTCAGCTTGCGGTTGAGGCTTTCCACCGGCAGCGGCGCGGAAGGCGGGGTGTACTGGCTCATAATGCTGAAATACACCTGCTCCCCGTACCGCTCATACAGCAGCCGCAGCAGCCTGCGGGAGTCGGCGCCCTGACCGGGCAACGCCAGATGACGGATAATGGTACCTTTCCTCATCATGCCGTTTTCGTCAAAGACCGGTGTGCCGGTCTGGCGTACCATTTCATCCAGAGTCGGCAGCAGCACACGGGGATAATCTGCCGCATGGGAAAAGCTGCCCGCCAGCTCCTCGCTGGCATATTTTGCGTCGGGCAGGTAGATATCCACCCGGCCTTCCAGCAGCCGCAGCATCTCCGGCCGCTCATAGCCGCTGGTGTTGTACACCACCGGCAGAGACAAGCCCGCCTCCCTCGCCCTGTCCAGGGCAGTGACGATCTGGGGCAGGTAGTGGGTCGGGGTCACCAGATTGATGTTGGCAGCGCCCTTCTGCTCCAGCTCCAGAAAGATCTCCGTCAGCCGCTCCACCGGAATTTCCACTCCGGCCTCTCCCCGGCTGATGGCCTGATTCTGACAGAAGAGACACCGCAGGGTACAGCCTGCAAAAAAGACGGTGCCGGAGCCATTTTCTCCTGAGATGCAGGGCTCCTCCCAAAAATGAAGCGCTGCCCGAGCCACCCGCACCCCGCTCCCGGCAAGGCCGCAGAACCCTCTTTCCCCGGCCAGCCTGTTAACCCCACATTCCCGAGGGCAGAGATGGCATGAGCCCAGCAATTCCATGATTTCCATGAATTCCTCCTGTTTTTACCCAAAAATCGCCTGACGGCGCACCGTTTTCTCCATCGGAACCCGCCCTTTGCCTGATGCATAGGATAAGGCAAGACCGCCTGCTGGCCACCAGCCCGGACGGGAAAGGGCCGCACCGGCCCGGAAAGGCAGGACGATGACCATGCACCAGAATCTGACGCTGCTGTCCGCCGGAGGGGATGAACGCTTTGCCTCCCTCACCGGTATGCTGGCAGAAAATCCCACCCACGCTGTTTACAGCATCGGCTTCGGCACCCGGCTGCGGGAAACGCCTGGCGTACGCTGTCTCGACCAGCTGAGCCAGCTGCAACAGCAGCCGGATCTGCTGATTCTCCCCATGCCCCTCAGCGAGGATGGCGTACACCTGAAAGCGCCCTGCCATCCGGGTACGCCGATTCTTCTGCGGTACCTGCTGGACCTCTGCCACCGGGGTACCCTGGTCTTTCACGGCAAGGGAGACCAGAGCTTCAAGGCAGCCTGTGAGGAACGGGGACTCATTCCCATTGATTATCTGGACGATGAAGCCTTTACTGTAAAAAATGCCGCTGCCACTGCCCAGGCCGCCCTGACGCTGGCTGCCGAGCTGCTGCCCATGGCCTTTTTCGACTGTGAAGTCATGGTTCTGGGCGGCGGACGGATTGCCCGAGTGCTCTGCCGCCTGCTGACGGCCTATGGCGCATCGGTCACCTGTCTGGCCCGGTCTCCGGAACAGCGAGTGTGGGCTTCGCTGACCGGAGCAAGCGCGCTTCCGCTCACCCACATTGGCGCAGCGCCGCCGCCCCAGCTGGTCTTTTCCACCATTCCCAGCATGGTTCTGGGAGAACAGGAACTGATGCTGCTGCCGCCGGACTGCCTGATGATCGAGCTGGCCTCCCGGCCAGGCGGCATCGATCCTCATGCGGCTCACCGGCTGGGCAGGCGGCTGGTTCAGGCTCCCTCTCTCCCCGGCCGGACGGTGCCGGTCTCAGCAGCCCGCTGGCTTTGCCAGCTGATCGCACAAAAGGAGGCGGATTATTTCCATGAATGACAAACCTGTCCGGCTGGGCTTCTGCCTGACCGGCTCCTTCTGCACCTTCGAGGCAGCCCTCCGGCAGATGGCCCGATGCCGGGAGCTGGGCTATGAGCTGGTGCCGGTCTTCTCCTATCACGCAGCCACGCTGGACACCCGCTTCGGCAAAGCGGAGGATTTTCTCCGCCGGGCAGCGGAAATCGCCGGCCGGCCGGTCATCACCACCATTCAGGAGGCCGAACCCATTGGCCCCGGTGACCTCACCGACCTGATGCTGGTGGCCCCCTGTACCGGGAATACCCTGGCAAAGCTCAACCTGGCCATCACCGACACACCGGTGACGATGGCGGTCAAAAGCCACCTCCGAAGGGGGCGGCCGGTGATTCTGGCGGTCTCCACCAACGATGCCCTCAAAGGCACGGCCAGAAACCTGGGTGGCTTGCTGGCCCGGGAGCACTTCTACTTTGTCCCCTTCCGGCAGGATGCCCCAAACGGAAAGCCCGCCTCTCTGGTGGCGGATTTCCAGCAGATTCCCGAAACACTGGAAGCAGCTCTGGCAGGACGGCAGATTCAGCCGGTGATGCTGGGTCCTGCATCCTGACAGGCAAGATAACGGCCGAACAGCAGCTCAGTGAACAACTGAAGCTTGTATAGCCCAGCCTGGCTGCCGTCGTTGTCCCCCAGCAAAATGACCTGATGAAAAAGATCACCCAAGGCTGGATCTGGATTCTGGGTAACCAGCACCGTCCAGGCGCCGCCCTTCTGCATCCGGTTGATGACCTCAGCTGCACCGGCCAGGTAATTTCCTCCTACCGAAAAGACCAGGGCGAGATCCCCCGGTCCCAGGGTCGCTGCCCGTTGGAGATGATCCTCCACCAGGTCATAGTACTCGGTATACCGTCCCACTGACAGCAGCAGGAATTGCAGATGGCGGGCCAGCAAACCGGGCTGATAAAAACCGAACA
>CALXFL010000080.1 GCA_944387515.1 uncultured Clostridia bacterium | reverse complement strand
GGAGCGGTCTGGATGAACCTGAAGACTGACCCGGCCGAGGGAGATTTCCTCCGGCAGGTGTGGCCGGCTGTCCGCCCGGCCTACCACATGAACAAGACCCACTGGATCAGCGTGGTGCTGGACGGCTCGATTCCCGAGGAGGAGATTCTGGGGATGATTGCCCGGTCCCACGCGTTGACGGGGTCCGGGAGCCGGAAGCCTTCCCGGCGGACGTGACAGAAAGGAGAAGCATCCATGGAAAAATCCTATACCGATATCAATGCCGCCACCATTGACCAGTGGGTGGCGGATGGCTGGGAGTGGGGGCGTCCCATCTCCCATGAGGAGCTGGAAAAGGCCCGGACCGGAGACTGGAAGGTCCTGCTCACCCCGACGATTCCGGTGCCCAGGGACTGGTTCTGTCCGCTGGAAGGGGCCCGGGTGCTGGGCCTGGCGTCGGGAGGCGGCCAGCAGATGCCGGTTTTTTCGGTGCTGGGGGCCCACTGTACCCTGTTGGACTACTCGCCTGCCCAGCTGGCGGGGGATGAGATGGTAGCCCGGCGGGAGGGCTACGAGATTGAGCTGATCCGGGCGGATATGACCAGGCCGCTGCCCTTTGAGGACGGATCCTTTGACCTGATCTTCCATCCGGTGTCCAACTGCTATATCCGGGAGGTTCTGCCCGTCTGGCGGGAGTGCTTCCGGGTACTGCGGCCGGGCGGCATTCTGCTGGCCGGACTGGACAACGGCATGAACTACGCCTACGACGAGGAACGCCCGGAGAATCCCTGGCGGCCGCTGCCCTTTGACCCGCTGGCGGATCCGGCGCTGCTGGAGGAGTCGCTGGCCCGGGGCGAGGGCGTTCAGTTTTCCCACACCGCGGTGGAGCAGCTGGACGGACAGCTGCGGGCGGGCTTTCAGCTGACCCACATCTGGGAGGACACCAACGGCGTCGGCTTCCTCCATGAGATGGGGGTGCCCACCTTCTATATGACCCGGGCAGTCAAGCCCTGACAAGGTAAAATCCGCCTCTGCTTAAAAAGCAGGGGCGGATTTGTCATTCCTCAATAAATTCCAGGTTGGCGAAGATGCTCTGCATCCGTTCATCGGGATAGTGTTCATCCATCCAGACCTCGAAGGCATTGGCAGGCTCTGCACCGGCCCGGCGGTCGATCCACCGGAGCACTGTGGCGCCGGTCATCACCGAGTTGAAGATCATAAAGGCCAGCAGCACCCAGGTCAGGGGCTTGCCTACCTTGTTGGGGATTTTCAGAATCCATTTGGCCATCCGGGGGTAGATCTCCTTGATCCACAGCACACCCAGCACACCCCAGAAGATGGAGTAGAGCAGGCAGATCCGGCCGTTCAGGTTGAAGGGCATATTGCTGTAATCCCAGGAGGTGGAGCCGAAGACTGTCTCCTGAAACCAGGAGCAGAGGTACTCGATAACACTGCCCACCAGAAAGCCGCCGATGAAGGAGAAGATGGGGTTCCGGTTGCGGTAGCGGTAAAGGGCGGCGGACAGGGCCCAGGCGCCCAGACCATACACCAGGTTGAAGGGGCCGTAGATGAGGCCCACCCGGCTTTCGTAGTGACCCCTGGTGATGATGCACCAGAGCACCTCCACCACCACACCGGCAAAGCAGCCGATGAAGAACACCCAAAAGAGCTTATAGAAGGTGATGCCCTGGGCGAAATGCCGGCTTTTCTTTTCCTGAAGGTCGATCTGGGCGTTGGTGGGAGCGGGCTTCAGGAGCCGCCGGTTCATCCGGGCGTCATGGCGGCGGGATTCCCGCAGCTGGGTTTCGATTTCGTCTGAAAGCTCGGAGCAGGTGCGATGCATCTTCTGATGCAGTTCTCCGGCTTTTTTCAGCCGAGCGGCTTCGGTGCGGAGACGGCTTTCCAGCTCGGTTTCCTCCACGCCCCTGTCTGTATCGGCGGCCAGGGCTTCCAGTTGGGAGGATACGGTTTTTCTGGTATCCTGTTCCAGTGCAGTGAGCCTGGTCTCCATATCCTGAAAGCGTTCTTCCAGTTTCATGGGTGAATCACTCCTTTGTGACCGAGAGCATTGAGGCTATTGTATCACACCCGAAGCCCTGCCGCAAGAGAATTTGTCGAAAAAAGTAAAAAACAGCAGCCGCATTCCCTCCCGCTGGGCAAGGAATGCGGCTGCTGTCTTGTGTGTATCGAAAGGTGAGAAGATTGCGTTATTCCTCCAGGAGCTTCTCCACAGTGGCCAGCTTGACGCAGAGGCAGAGGATGTCGGTGGCCTTCTGGAGTTCATCCAGCGTGGGGTAGGAGGGAGCAATCCGGATGTTCCGGTCTCTGGGGTCCTTGCCATAGGGGAAGGTAGCACCGGCATCGGTCAGCTTGACGCCTGCTTCCCGGCAGAGGGAGACTACCCGGGTAGCACAGCCGTCCATGGTGTCCAGGGAGATGAAGTAACCGCCCTTGGGGTTGGTCCAGTTGGCGATTTCCAGGTCGCCCAGCTCGTTCCAGAGAGTGGTGGTGACCATGTCGAAGCGGGGCTTCAGCAGGGCACGGTGTTTCTCCATATGGGCCTTGATGCCGTCCAGATTCTTGAAGAACCGGACATGGCGCAGCTGGTTCATCTTGTCGAAGCTGATGACCTGCATGGCGATAACCCGCTCCAGAGCAGCCATGTTGGTGCGGCTGCATCCGATGGCGGCTACACCGGCGCCGCTGAAGGAGATCTTGGAGGTGGAGGAGAACATGATGACCATGTCCTCGGAGCCGACCTTCTTGCACTCGTCCATCAGGTTCAGCAGGTGGGCGGGCTGGTCGGTCAGGTGGTGGACGCAGTAGGCGTTGTCCCAGAAGATCCGGAAGTCACCGGCGGCGGGCTTCAGGTTGGCGAACCGGCGGACGGTCTCGTCAGAGTAGGTGATGCCTTCGGGGTTGGAGTACTGGGGAACGCACCAGATGCCCTTGACGGTGTCGTCGTTGTTGACCCAGCTTTCTACCAGGTTCATGTCAGGTCCTTCGGGGGTCATGGGGATGGTAATCATCTGGATGCCGAAGACCTCGCAGATGGCGAAGTGGCGGTCGTAACCGGGAGCAGGGCAGAGGAATTTCAGCTTCTGCTGCTTGCCCCAGGGCTTGGTGCCGCCGGGGAAGCCGAAGACCATGCCGCGGGAAACGGTGTCGTACATCATATTCAGGCTGGAGTTGCCGCAGATAAAGACCTCATCCGGCTCAATGCCCATCAGCTCGGCGAAGAGCTGTCTTGCTTCGGGCAGACCTTCCAGCTGGCCGTAGTTACGGGCGTCAATGCCGCTCTTGGTGACCAGGGAGTCGGTGCTTTTCAGCACATCCAGCATCCCCATGGAGAGATCCAGCTGTTCAGCACTGGGCTTTCCTCGGGACATATCCAGCGAGAGCCCCAGGGCTTTCTTTTCGTGATAGGCCTGACGCAGGGCAGTAAGCTCCTGGCTCAGTTCATCCTTGGACATGGCTTGATAACGGGACATGGCGCAACCTCCAAATTACAGAAATCAAAATGAAGAATGTGTCTTTTCAGAAAGACAGATGTGCGCTTTATATGGAAAACTTCCTTTTCAGACGCTGATACTATCATACATCATTTGAAAGGATTTTGCAAGAACTTTTTCATTTCCCTGCAAAAAATATCTTCCAAACAATTTTCGCCATCCCCCGGCATATCTGTGAAAATTCACAAAAGCCCAACAGTTTTCCGAAAAAACGGCGAAAAATCCCGGTAAAACTTTTCTTTTTTAAGGGGCGTTCGGTTTTTCCAGTTGAATCAATCCGGCCGATATGCAACAGGAAAGGGACAGAGTTTTCATATTTTCCCCGGGAGCCAGCCGGTCAAAGACCACCCGCAAGAGGTCCCCCTCCACGCCGGTTACCTGGCCCGGACCGAAGCTGCGGTGGCAGATCCGCAAGCCCTGTTCCATGGGGGGCAGGGGCGGAAGCTCCTTTTTCGGCCGGGAAAAGAGCCGGGGCGTTTTCTTTTTGGGAGAAGGCGTCTCAAAGAAGGCCTCCACAAACCGGGAGGGACGCAGAGAGGGTTCCGAGGCGGCGGGCAATACCAGGGTGAGGGTCTCCCGGGCACGGGTAGCGCCCACATAAAAGAGCCGCACCTCCTCAAAGAAAGCGCCGGTCTGGGAGGACTGCATCCGTTCCAGTGGAATCCGTCCGGGAAGGATGCCCTCGCAGCAGTCCAGCATCCAGACATGGTCAAATTCCAGTCCCTTGGCCGCATGGATGGTGGAGAGGGAGACAGCGGGCTTCATCACTGGGGGCGGCTGATGGAGGACGGCTTCCGCCCGTTCCAGGCGTTCCAGCAGCTGGGGAAGGGTGCGGGTGCGGCGGCAGAACTGGCGGTAGATGCTGGTACGCAGGGCGGCAATGGCGTCCGCCGGGGCGAGGGAGCGGGCCAGAAAGTACCGGCCGTAGCTGGTCTCCCGCTGGACGGCGGCCATGGCCTTTTCAGGAGAGAGGGTTGGCAGCCGCCGCAGCAGGGCAGAGAGCTTCTGGGCTGGCTCGTCATCCAGAATCTCCGCCGCCTTTTCAATCCGGTCGGGGGCCGGGCCGGGAGGCAGGGCGGCGATCTGGTCCATCACCGGGCCGTCCAGATCCCGGGGGACGTGGAGGGACAGGAGCAGCTCTCCGTCCTCGGGATGGACGGCCAGCTGGAAGAGGTTGTGCAGCTGCTTCAGGTGGTGCCGCACCAGCCGGATGGAGGAGGATGGCAGCCGGAAGGGAATCTCCGCTTCCAATAGAAGGTCGATGACCGGCAGGGCGCTCAGGCTGCTGCGGTAGAGGATGCCCACCGTCTCGCCGGGGCCGAGGACGGCGATTTGTTCCAGCAGCGCCCCCGCCAGCTCCTCCGGGGTGGCGGGCTGGAAGCGTTTGACCGCCCGGGCACGGCCTTCCCGGCTGGGGCGGATGGTTTTGGGGTATCGCTCCCGGTTCATCCGGATGAAGTGGTCGCAGCAGTGGAGAATCTCGGGCCGGGAGCGGAAATTGTCTTCCATTTTCAGCACAGCGCCGCCGGGAAAGAGCGCTTCAAAGTCCAGAATGCCCCGGGGCCAGGCGCCCCGGAATCCGTAGATGGACTGGTCCTCGTCTCCCACCAGAAAAAGGCCGTCTCCCTGGGGTTTCAGCATCTTTACCAGTTCCAGCTGCACCCGGGAGACGTCCTGGCTCTCGTCCAGCTGGATGAAGTCGTATTGTTCCTGCATCCGCTGGAGCAGCCAGGGGAGCTTCTGGAAGAAGGTGAGGGTGTAAAGGAGCATGTCGTCGTAGTCCATGAGGCCCAGCTCGTTTTTGCGCTGCTGGTAGCCGTCCAGCAGTTCCAGCGGATGGGGGAGGGCACAGGGCAGGTCGGCGGTCTCCTCCCGGCTGAGCATCAGGTTCTTGGAGAGTCCCACCAGATTCAGAGCATCCTCCAGGTCTTCATCCTCCACAAAGCCGTCCCGGCGGCGCACCACCTCCCCCATGATTTGCAAACCGGAGGGCTGCCCATCTGAGCCGGTGAGGGGCGGAATGGTGCGGCCGGTGCGCCGGGCGTAGAGGTTCAGCACCGAGTAGCAAAGGCTGTGGATGGTGGAGAAGCGGGGAGCGGGCAGCTGGGGGAAAAAGCGTTCAAACCGGATGGCCATGTCCCGGGCAGATTCCCGGGAGAAGGTGAGGTTCAGGATCCGCTCGGGCTGCACCCCCGCCAGCAGCAGCGCCGCCACCCGTCCCACCAGGACGGTGGTCTTGCCCGAGCCGGGCACCGCCAGCATCAGGGTCGGCTGCCGGGAGGGGAGAATCCCCTGCCGCTGAGCTGGGGTCAGCCGGACCCCCTGCTCCTCCAGCAGGCGGATGGCCTGCGCTGCTGCCTGCTGCATGGCTGTCTGTTCCATGAAATGTCCTCCCTTCACACTGTACTGCTTTCCTATTATACAGGGAGCGGGACGGTTTTGCAAATTCTCCCGGAAAAAAGCCATTTCCTGTTGTCCCTCCGGCGGTTTTATGGTATACTGAAACCATCAAGCTGGCAGAAGTTCAAAGGCGGCGCCGGTTTTCCGGCTGCCGAATCCATTCGTGGCCAGCCACGGGAAAGGAAACGTACCATGATTGCAGCAGACAAGAAGGAATTTATCGAGTTTATGATGAGTGCCGACGTGCTTCGGTTCGGCCAGTTCACCACCAAGAGCGGACGGCTCTCCCCCTACTTTGTCAACACCGGCAACTACCGCACCGGCGCACAGGTGGACACCCTGGGCAAGTTCTACGCCCGTCTGGTGAAGGACACCTGCGGCGACCAGTTTGACGCCATGTTCGGCCCGGCCTATAAGGGCATCCCGCTGGCCACCGTTACCGCTGCGGCTCTGGCCCGGGAGCACGGCATTGACAAGCCCTACTTCTTCAACCGCAAGGAAGCCAAGGACCACGGCGAGGGCGGCAGCCTGGTAGGCTACAAGCCGGTAGACGGTGACCGCATCATCATCATCGAGGACGTTATCACCGCCGGTACCGCCGTCCGGGAGACCGTGCCGATTCTTCAGCAGGCCGCCAATGTGACCGTGAAGGATATGTTCATCTCGGTCAACCGCTGCGAGGTGGGCCAGACCCCCGGCAAGACCGCCGTCATGGAGGTCAAGGACCAGTTCGGCATCGATGTCCACGCCATCGTCACCGTCAAGGACATCCACGAGTATCTGGTGGATCAGGGCACCTACGGCGATGTGCTGGCTCTGATGGAGCAGTACATGGAGCAGTACTGCGTCTTTTGAGAGAAATGGGCGCCGGAACAGATTTCCTGCACCCTCAGTCTATGCGGCAGCAAAGCCCGGCGGAAGGGATTCCGGCCGGGCTTTCACCGTTTGAAGGAGGAATTTCCATGGAAAACCGGGAGCTGGGGCCGCTGATCCGGCAGGAGCGGCTGCGGCAGAATCTTTCCCAGGAGGGACTTTGCCGGGGCATCTGCGCCCCTTCCTATCTGAGCAAGATTGAGCAGGGACAGGCCGCCGCCAGCGATGAGGTGGTGGACCAGCTGCTGGCGGCGTTGGGACTGCGCTGCTGCCGGGACAGGGAGGTGCTGGAGAAGGGAGAGGCCTTGCTGGCTGAATACTGGGAGGGCTTTGTGCGGGAGGAGGATCTCTCCGCCCAGACTGCCGCCCTTTATGAGCTGGAAAACCAGCTGCTTTGCAGCCCCCTTCATCTGGAATTTCAGGTGTTCCTCTTTCTGGAGGACTGCCGCTCAGGGCAGGAAGAGGAGGCCGCCGCCCGGATGAAGGCTCTTCGCCCATTGGAATCGGGCTTTTCTCCCCGGCTGGCGGCCTGGTATAACTACGGCTGCTACTACTGCACCGAGGAGGCAGCGTACCTGGAAGCCGCCTTCCGGCTCTGGCCCACCGCCTGGGTCTGCTATTATCAGGCCTCCCATCTCTATTACCGCGGCCAGTACAGCGCCGCCGTGGAGAAGGCCCAGCGGGCCTGTACCATGGCGTTGGAAGAGGGCAATTTATATTTGTTGGTGTGGAGCACCTTCCTGCTGGGTTCGGGGTATGTCAGCTGCGGCGACATGACTTTGGGGGAGCAGTATTACCGCCGGGCAGTCTCCCTGTCCCGGGGCGTGGACGATCATCCCCGGCAGATGATGTGGTACAACCTGGGAGCCAGCTGGCTGGAGCGGCAGGATTACGACCGGGCGCTTCGCTGTCTGGTTCAGGTGGGAGAGCTGGAAGAGGAACTGACCGCCTTTCTCCTTCAACAGAAGCTGGCGCTGGTCCATGCCCATTTCCACCAGGAGCGGGAGGCCGTTTCTGCCCTTCATCGGGCGGAGGAGCTGCTCGGGCGGCTTTCGCTGCCGCCGGAGAAGCTGGCGCTCTGCCGGGATATGCTGGACATGGCGGCCTTTCAGCTGCGCCCCGGCTTTCTGGATGACCCGGCCTATGAAGGCGCGCTTTTCCGGCTGTGGCGGGATGCCGACCGATTGGGCTTTGGCTTTCAGCGGTTCTTCGGCGTCTACCTGATCGCACTCTGCCAGCATCAGCGCCGGTACAAGGAAGCACTGGCCATCTCCCAGGCCATGAACCGGGAGCTTTCCTGAAAACTTGATGTAACATGGATTAAAGAGGGATATTCTGGTCAGATTTTCCCAGAACAGCCCTCTTTTTTCAAACTCTTTTCCATGGTATGATGAAACTATGGGGCGCTGCCCGGGAAGGCCCCCATCCTGACGAAAGAAGGCATACCATGATACACTCTTCTCTGTGGACCAAAAACTTTACCATCATCACCTTGGGCACGCTGGTCAGTGCCATTGGCGGGGTGGCTATGAACCTGGCGCTGAGTCTGGTAGTCTTTGACCAGACCGGCTCCACCTGGCTCAGCGGGCTGTTCGGAGCCATTGGGATGCTGCCGGGGGTGCTGCTCCCGGCCCTGATTTCGCCGTTGGTGGACCGGCTGAGCCGGAAACGGCTCATTGTGGGGCTGGATCTGGCAAACGGGGTACTTTACCTCTGCTTTCTCCTCTGGATCCGGTATCAGGGATTTCAGTACGGCGCCTATCTGCTGTTTACTTTTCTTACCGGCTGCATCGGGGCGGTGTACAGCCTGACCTTCCAGTGCTTTTACCCCCAGCTGATTCCCGCCGGACAGTCCCAGCGAGGATATGCCGTTTCCGCCATGATCTACCCCCTCACCACCACATTGGTGACGCCGCTGGCAGCGGTGGTCTATGACCTGTGGGGCATCCAGCCCATTTTTTGCTGGAAGGGCTGCTGCTTCTGCTGGCCGCCGCCATGGAGAGCCGCATCGATGCGCCACCCCCCGTTCGGAATGGGGAGCCGTCCGAGCCCTGGCTTGCCTCCATCAAGGAGGGCGTCGCTTATCTCCGGCGGGAGAAAGGCGTTCGCAGCATCTACGGCTATATGGCGGTGACCAACGCCGCCGGAAACGGTGTGCTGCTCATGGCCATGGCCTATTTTCAGTCGGTGCCGGCGCTGGGTGCAGGACTTTATGCCCTGCTGGTATCGGCGGAGACCATCGGCCGGACGGTGGGCGCAGCGGTTCATTACCTTTTCCGGATTCCCGAGGAGCGCCGCTACTGGCTCACCGTCCGGGTCTACCTGATCTACGAGCTCTGCGACGGGGCGATGCTCTTTCTCTGCTGGCCACTGATGGTGGCCGTGCGGTTTCTCTGCGGCTTTCTGGGGGTCAACACCGCCACCCTCCGGGAGGCGGCCGTACAGCGGTATCTGCCCGATGGAGTGCGGGGACGGGTCAACGGCCTTTTCCAGCTGGTAGTCTCGCTGGGGCTGCTCCTGTCCCAGATGCTGGCAGGCGCGCTGGGAGAGTGGCTGCCCTATCCGGTGGTGGCGGCGCTGCTGGCGGGGTTCTCCCTTGTGGCCCTCTGGTACTTCATCCTCCGCCGCTGGACGGAGGTGC
>CALXFL010000079.1 GCA_944387515.1 uncultured Clostridia bacterium | reverse complement strand
TCGATCTGGATGACCGGGAAGTGCTGGGCAAAGAGGGAGGTGTTGCAGGTCACACGGTCGGAGAACCGGCTGCCCACTACCACCATCAGGTCGCAATTCTTGATGGCCAGGGAGGCGGTCATGGTGCCGTGCATACCCAGCATCCCCATGTACCGGTCATCCAGCTGGTCAAAGCCGCCCTGACACATGAGGGAGCAGGAAACCGGCGCATCCAACCGCCGGGCCAGCTCGGCCAGCTGAGGAGCGGCATCCGCTGCCAGCAAACCGCCGCCAGCGTAGATCATCGGCTGCTTGCTGGCCGCCATCATCTCCACAGCCTTATCCACCCAGTACTGGGGGGGCAGCTCCATCTGGGGGGCCGGCTGGGGCTTTTCGGGGGTGTACTCCCAGACGGCGCTGGTGATGTCCTTGGGAATGTCGATGAGGACGGGGCCGCGGCGGCCCTCCATGGCAATCTGGAAGGCTTCCCGGATGACCTGGGCCAGCTCGGAGACGTCCTTGACGATGTAATTATGCTTGGTAATGGGCATCGTAATGCCGGTGATGTCCACCTCCTGGAAGCTGTCCAGGCCCAGCAGATCCCGGTTGACGTTGCCGGTGATGGCAACCATGGGCACCGAGTCCATGTAGGCGGTGGCAATACCGGTCACCAGGTTGGTGGCGCCGGGGCCGGAGGTGGCGATACAAACACCCACCTTGCCGGTGGCTCTGGCGTAACCGTCGGCGGCATGGGCAGCGCCCTGCTCATGGGCGGTGAGGATATGGTTGATCCGGTCGCTGTACTTGTAAAGGGCATCGTAAATATTCAGGACGGCGCCGCCGGGATAGCCGAAAACGGTGTCCACCTGCTGTTCCAGCAGACATTCCATGATAATTTCTGCACCTGTTCGCTTCATGTTGTGAACCTCATCCTTTCTCAAAACCGGGAAAATAAAAGGCTTTCATCTCCTGCTAGAGATGAAAGCCTGCGCTTCCACGGTACCACTCTGATTGCCGCCAAAGACGGCCACTCTTTGCAGGTCTGCCAACCTGCTCCCCTGTAACGGGGGGAATCCGGAAAAGCCTACTGCCCAAAAAGGGTTCAGCCATCTGCTCGAGGGTGATCGGCCCGATTCCCGCCGCACCGCCTTGCACCATCCGGCGGCTCTCTGATCCGGTTTCTGGAAGGACCCGTCCCTGTCCTGACATTTCACGGGTGTATCATGCTGTTATCTGATATTATATGCCAATTTCCGGGACCTGTCAAGAGAGAAAAAGCCCCGCTGATTTTTGGCGGAAATGCCCATATTTCCGGCCCTTTCCCAAATCAGGCCAACGGGAAATCCCAGAGCTTGGCCAGCCGCATGACAGTAAGTCTGGCCCGCACATAGGGGGAAAGCCGTGCCGACAGGCCGGCCAGGCCCTCATCCAGCCCGATATCGGCCATCGTCACAGGGGCGCCCGCCTGCCGCAGCATTCCGGCGGCCTCCTCCCCGGTGGGCAGGGCGTGAAGCAGCGCCGCCAGTTCTTCTCTCACGGCCAGCAGCTTTTCCCGGTCCACTGCCGCCAGCGGGTCGGGGGTGTTCTCCTCCTCCACCTGCCGCCGGACGTCGGGGGCCTCAAAGCGGTCAAGCAGCTCCTTCTCCACTCCATCGTAGCCCGAAAGGCCCACTCCGGCAGAGAGGGCGTCGGCCAGCCGGTGGTAGTACGCCAGCGCCAGCACCAGTCCAACGCCGACCTTTTCCCCATGAAGGGCGTCCACATGGGGATTGATGACCTCCATCTCCCACAGGTGAGAGAAGTGGTGCTCGGCGCCCGAAGCAGGACGGGAGTTGCCCATCATCTGCATGGCCAGTCCGGACAGCAGAAGGCCGTACATCAAAGCCTCGCAGGCGTCCGGATCCCCGGCGCCGATGCCGGAAAGCTGACGGCAGACGGCGTCCATGGCGTCCTCCTCCATCTGGCAAATCCGGTCGCAGACCGGCTCACCGGTAACCAGATGGGAGGCCCGCCAGTCGGCCAGAGCGGTAATCTTACCCAGCAGGTCGGCAAAGCCCGAGGCGGTGAGCCGCCGGGGCGCAGCGGCCAGCACCCGGCTGTCGGCAAAGACGGCGATGGGCGCCACGGCGGGCAGGGTCTTCTTGTAGCCGTACCAGGTCATGGCCGCCACAGTGGAGACAAAACCGTCCACACTGGCGGCGGTGGGCACCGAAACAAAGGGAATTCCCTTTTTCGCTGCCAGATAACGGGTGATGTCGTGGATGGTGCCGCTTCCGACAGCCAGCAGCAGGTCAGCTTCGGGGAGCTGGGACTCCGCCAGCGCCACCGCCTTTTCATCGGCGTGGAGGCCCTGGGGATCCAGGCAGACCACCTCCACCGGGCAGTCAAACAGCGCCAGCAGCCGGTCGCCGGCGGCGGCCCGGGTGTTGTGGTCGCAGAGCATCACCGGCTGGTGAAATCCTCTCTTCTCCACCCAGCCGGGCAGGGCTAAAAGGGCATCGGGCTCCAGCACGATCTCTTCCACCGAAACGGTGTGGGGAATGCCGCAGCCACAGGGGGCCTTGAATGGATCCAGCTGAAATTTCATGGGAATTCCGTCCTTTCTATTTTGCTGTCTCTATCCTACCACAAAGGCCACCGGCTGACAAGCCCTCAATGCTCTTCCGGTTCCAGCGGCGGAAGGCAGCGGCCCGACCGGTAGAAGGCGGCCTCCGCCTCCTTATAAAAGACATCGAGACTGCCCAGATACCGGCCCTTCCAGGGCTTGCCCCGGCCGCAGTAGTGAATGATGGCGCTGTTTTCCCGCACCCAGGAAATGCCAACCCGCTCCCGGCGGCCGGGCTGCATGGCGTAAAGCCGCTCGGTCATGTTCCATTTCCAGGAATCCAGCTGCAAAATCTGATCTCCGTAAAGACCGCTGATCAGGTCCTGATCCGGCAGCCAGAGATGCCGCCGGTGCTGTTCCAGGTATTCCAGCACCATCTGGGGGCGCTGAAGCTGGCGCATCCGGGTGAGATTCATGACCATCACGCCGGAATTGATGTAAAGGCCCTGGGGGCTCATGCCCAGCCGCAGCTGGTTCAGCCGCCGGAGAGCTTCCCGCACATGGGTGGCAGCCGCCATCAGGGAATCGCCCAGCTCCATCCGATAGAGCTCCCCCAGCGGGCCCAGCACGATAATATCCGGGTCGAGATAGAGCACCCGGTCCAGCTCTTCGGGCAGCAGCCGGGGGGCAAAGAGCCGGTCATACATCTCGGGGGGATAGTGCCCCAGTGGCATCCCCTCCAGAAACTGTTCTTTGACCTCCACCGGCACCAGCTGGCAGCGGGGGCAGTCCAGATCCTCCTCCAGCCGGGCAATCTGGGCAGGGGTGAGACCCCGGTGACAGAGATAAACGGTATATTCTTCTGCGTCCGCCTGCAAAAGGGAGTAGAGCATCAGCGTCAGGGGGCGCAGGTATCTTTCATTAAGGGTGACCATCAGATGGACCATGGCGTTCGTCCTTTCCTGGAATTTTCTTTTTTTGTCATCATACCATCAAATCTGGAACTTTTTCTGCACAATTCAAGTCTTTTTTGGAAACAAAAAAGACGAGGCTTTCTTTGGAAACAAAAAAGACGAGGCTTTCTTTGGAAACAAAAAAACTTGGCCTTTTCTCAGGCATCTCTCCTGTCCCAGTCAGAAGGCTTCATAAAAGAAACGTTCTGCTCAGGCAAAATGTTTCACCACACCCGAAAAAACCTGCCTCTCCCCCGCCCCACCAGAACCACCCGACAAAAAAAGACAGCCCGCAACGCTGCGGACTGCCTGCGGTAAACATGTTTACCCAGTAAACACGTTTACCCGATAAACATGTTTACCCGATAAACACGTTTACCCGATAAACACGTTTACCCGATAAACACGTTTACCCGATAAACACGTCTACCCGATAAACACGTTTACCCGATAAACACGCTTATCTCATAAAAAGCATCTATTTTTAAAAAGCGACTCCGCCGCCTGGCAAGGAGAGGGACGCACAGGCGCCGGAGCATCACGCTTTGTTGCGGTTTTGACCACCTGACTGTCAGGCGGTATGAGTGGTGCTGCTGGCAGCGGAATCCTGCTGCTGGATGGTCAGGGTCAGGTCTACTGTGGTATTGCCACGGAGCACGGTCACCTTCATCTTGTCGCCCACCTGATAATTTTTCAGCAGGGCCTTTACCTCTTCGGAAGAGGAAACCTCTGTGCCGTCAATGGCCAGGATGCAGTCTCCCCGCTGGAAGCCCGCCTGCTGAGCAGTGGTGGAGTTGACAGCGGCTACATAGACGCCGGTCCGGCTGACACCGGCCTGCATGGCGGTGTAGTAGTTATCCACATCGGTCAGGCTGAGGCCCATCTGAACCCGGCCGCTGACCACGCCGTTTTCCATCAGCTGGCTGGCGACATTCTGAGCGGTATTGATGGGGATAGCGAAGCCCAGACCTTCAATGCCGGAGCCGAAGGACTTGGCGTTGACAATGCCGATGAGCTTGCCGTTCAGGTCAAACAGGCCGCCGCCCGAGTTGCCGGGGTTGACGGCGGCGTTGGTCTGAAGCAGGGTCATGGTCTCGCCGTCGATTTTGATTTCACGGCTCAGGGCACTGACGATGCCGTCGGTGACGGTGCCGCCCAGCTCACCCAGCGGGTTGCCGATGGCAACGACGGTCTGGCCCACCGACAGGTTATCGGAATTGCCCATCTGAGCGGCGCTCAGGCCGGTGGCCTCTACCTTGATGACGGCGATATCGGTTTCCGGATCGGTGCCCACCAGGGTGGCAGCGTATTCCTCACCGGAGCGGGTCTTGACGGTGATGTTGTCGGCCCCTTTAATGACGTGGTTGTTGGTGATGATGTAGCCGTCGCTGCTGATGATGACACCGCTGCCGGCGCCGCTGGTGACGTACTGCTGCATCCACTGGTTGGTGGAAACGGTCTCGGTGGTGATCTCCACCACGGTGTCAGCGCAGGCCGCCGCGACTTCCTCTACCGACATTTCACCGCCGGACAGGTTGGAGACTGCGGTGGGGGTCAGGCCGGTAAGGCTCTGCTGGGTAGAAGCAGCGGGGGCTGCGGTCAGGTTGTTGGACAGCCATCCGCCTGCAAAGCCAAAGCCGCCGGACAGCACGGCACAGAGTGCCAGCATCCCTGCCATGGTGCGGAAGCTCTTCCGATCCTTTTTCACCACGATGGCGCGTTCCTCGGTAACATTCTTTCTATCTTCAAAGTTCTGATACATAAATCCTCTTCCTTTCTGTCAAATCAGATTCTCCCGGTGGCCTTTCTGCCACCTTTCGTTTACAGTTATAAGAATACACGGCCCAGATGGAGGCTGTTTGAAGGAAATCTGAAAAGCAGATGGAGATTGAAAATAATTTATGGAACAAATGAAAACAGAATGTGACACTGCATTTTTCCGGCCTGTACACAAAAACAGCCACCCCAATTGGAGCGGCTGTTTGATGAAATCAGTTATGCAGACTCAGACATGCCGGGCGATCTCGGCATTGACCCGCTCCCGCAGCTTCAGCAGGTACTCTGCATTGCGGGGGTAGGAGAAGAAGGTAACCTCCTCCTCTGCCTCGATCAGGGACATGACGAATTTCCGGCTGGTCAGGCTTTCCAGCAGCTTCAGCGCCCGCAGGTCGCAGAGCGCCTCCCACAGCACTTCCAGACGGATGGAGGGCCAGGGCTGGCCGTCATCGCCGGGATAGACTAAGAAGGGATCGCCCGCCGGGAATCCGCTGCCGCTGTCGGTGCTGGCAAAGGGATTCACCGGATAGATGGAACCGATGCTGTTATAGAAGTTGTAGCCCCAGTGCAGGAAGCCGTCCACCTCATATTTATACAGCTGCACGCCCAGAATCCGGTTGCGGTAGGAGGGCATGGCAATAAAACGATTTGCCACCTGGTCGTACTGGCCGACGCAGTAGTAAACCCAGAAATCCTCCGGGGTCTCCCCTTCCAGGAAGGGCGTCACATGGTTGCTGGCCACCACCGGATGCTGGCAGACGCCGTCCCGGTAGAAGTCGTAGTCGCTCAGGGCGTCCATGATGACATAGCCGTCCAGATAGGTCATCAGCTTTTCCTTCAACTTGCGGTAGAGGGGCAGGTGCTGGAGCTGCGGCTCGTCGGACAGGTGGAAGACCACCTGCTCCCGGATTCCCAGGGCCTCAATTTCCGCGGTCAGGGCGGGCAGCAGCTGGGAGAGGAAGTTCTGGTAGGGTTCGCCGTCGGAAGCGTCCGCCGGTCCGAAGATCTGCCGGAGCTGGCCGTCCACCATGCCCATAATGGGTGCGCTGTGGGCAGCGCCGCCCTGGCTGAAGAGGTGGGACATCTCGAACCACTGGATGCCGCAGCGCTGGCCCATCTGGACCCAGCGGCGGAAGTTGTCAAAGCCGAAGCGGTACTTGCCCTCGCCCTCCACCGTCACATCCACCAGCTGGGTGACGGTGCGGCTGGCGCCCTCTGCGGTGTCCAGCGGATAGGTAAAGAGCGGGGTCAGCAGCATATTGATACCCCGGCGGCAGGCCAGCTGAAGCTGGTTTTCCACCATCTTCCAGTGCTCCTCACTCCACACCGGCAGATGGTAGTAATTCGCCACACAGTCGGCATGGAACCACTCGGTGTGCTTGAGGGTCTGGGGAGGCAGCACCGCATCCACCACTGTCAGGGACAGGCTGGTGGTCAGGGTGACGGAATCCTTGGTGAAGGGATTGGTCAGGGTGAGGGAGATGGGGAGCTGGTACACGCCGGCGGGGGTGCCCTCCTCGGTCTCCACCTCAATCCAGAAGGCGTTCCACTGGCCGCCATTTACCAGGAAGGAATCCCCCATCCGGGCCGGCGCCAGCAGGTCAGGATAGAGTCCCGGCTGATCCGAGATGTAGTCGCCGTCCTTGGTGGAGGGAGAAACCATCCGCACCGGCATCTGCTCCACCTGGCGGACAGTCACCCGCAGAGGAGTGTCCACCTCCACCCGGGCCCGCAGGCCCAGGGAAAAGCCCTCATTCTCAAACCGGCAGGCCAGCTGGAAGGCCAGAAAATCCTGCCGCAGCATGGTAGCGGACGGCGCCATAGCCACCGGCGCCTGTCCGGCAAAGACTTTTTCCAGACTGGAAACCAGTCTCGTTTCCAATTTCAGTTGCATGATGAACCCTCCCGATCAGATTCTAGTGGCGATCTCAGCATTGACCCGATCCCGCAGCTTCAGCAGATAATCGGCGTTGCGGGGGTAGGAGAAGAAGGTAATCTCACCCTCGGCCTCGATCAGGGACATGACAAAATCCTTGCTGGTCAGGCTCTCCAGCAGCTTGAAGGCCCGCAGGTCGCAGAGGCACTCCCAGAACACTTCCTGACGGATGGAGGACCAGGGCTGTCCGTCGTCACCGGGGTAAACCAGATAGGGGTCACCGGAGGGGAAGCCGCCGTCACTGTCGGTATTGGCAAAGGGGTTGATGTGCTTCAGGGAATACTGGCTGTTGTAGAAGTTGTAGCCCCACTGGAGGAAACCAGCGACATCATATTTATACAGCTGGGTTGCCAGCACACGGTTGCGGTAGGAAGGCATGGCGGTGAAGCGGTTGGCCACCTCGAAGCCCTGAGAGACACAGTAGTAGACCCAGAACTCGTCGGGACGCTCCCCTTCCAGGAAGGGCGTTACATGGTTGGTTGCCACCACCGGCAGCTCGCAGACGCCGTTCTTGTAGAAGCTGTAATCGCTGAGGGCGTCCATGATGGTGTAGCCCTTGAGCAGATCGGCTACCTGATCCCGCAGCTCCCGATAGAGCTCCAGATGCTGAACCCGGGGTTCGTCGGAGATGTGGAAGACCACCTTGTCATGGAGGCCCATGCCATTCAGGAAGCTGGTGAGGGCGGGCAGCATGGCGTGGAGGAAGGTGCGGTAGCGCTCGCCGTTGGAGTCATCCTCCCAGCCGAAGATGCGCTTGTATTCGCCGTCCACCGTGGCCATGATCTTGGGACAATGGGCAGCGCCCCACTGGGTGTAGAGGTGAGCCATCTCAAAATACTCGATGCCGTGGCGCTGGGCCATTTCGATCCAGCGGCGGAGCTTCTCAAAGCCGAAGTGGTACTCGCCACCATCCACCACAATGTCCATCAGCTGGGTGGTGGTGCGCTCATGACCCACAGCGGTATCCAGCGGAGGGGTATAGATGGGGGTCAGCAGCATGTTGACACCGCGGCTGGTGGCCATGGCCACCTGGGCCTCCACCAGCTTCCAGTGCTCCTCGCTCCAGGGCTCCACATGGTAGTAGTCGGCGATGCAGTCGGCATAGAACCACTCGGTGTGCTTCAGGGTCTGCTTGGGCAGAACGGCATCGATGACGGTGATCTCCGCAGAGATGGTGGTGGTCAGGGTGTCGCTTCCAAAGGGAGAATGCAGGGTGAGGGAGAAGGTCACAGGATAGGTACCGGCTCTGGTGCCTTCGGTGGTCTCCACCTCAATCCAGAAGGAGTTCCACTGACGGTTCATCACCCGCCATACGCCATTGTCAGAGGGCCGGAGCAGGTCAGGATAGAGGCCGGGCTGGTCGGACAGGTAATCCCCATCAGAGGGGTTGATGGCAGCCAGACGCACCGGAATCAGATCCACCTTGCGAACGGTAATCAGGTCTGCAATGGGAGATTCCACCTTGAGATCTGCGTCAAACCGGGCCAGCCACTGGTCGGTATCGGTCCGAACAGCCAGCTGGAACATCAGGGTATCCTCCTTGAGCAGGTTCATCCGAACCGGCCAGGGCAGCGCCACAGGCTCTTTGTCTGGGAAAACCTTTTCCAGTGAGGAGATCAGTTTGGTCTTGATTTTCATGTCCATCATGATGCAAAACACCTTTCTGGGCTGTGCCCATAGAATCCATCACACCGGGGATAAGACCCCATTTCAAGAAAATTATACCATATTTTCTCCATCTAGCAAAGTTTTTTGTAAAAAATCCAAAAGAAGCTGAAAGGCAGCCAAAATAACATAAAGATTTCTCAGGGGGCTTGTCAGGGCTTTACAGTTGTGCTATGATAAAGATATACAATACTATACAGAAAGAAGCGAATGTTCATGCAGTTCACCACCCGAAAAGTTGAAACGCACGAGGATATTGTCACCGCTGCCCAGCTTGCCGACGAGATCTGGCGCCAGCACTTCACCCCCATCATCGGCGCCGATCAGGTGGCCTACATGCTGGACCAGTTCCAGGACGAGGAGGCCATGACCGACCAGATCGCCCACGGCACCATCTACCTGTTGGCCCTGGCTGGCGGCGAGCCGGTGGGCTACTGTGCCTGCAAGCCGGAGGAGGACCGGCTCTTCCTCAGCAAGCTCTACCTGCGCCAGGCGGTGCGGGGCCAGGGTTTTGGCAGAAAGCTGCTGGAGGCTGCCTGTGCCCAAGGGGCAGGAAAACGGGCTGTCTACCTGACCGTCAACAAGCACAACGACAACACCATCGCCATTTACCGGAAGATGGGATTTTCGGTGATTGACAGCGTGGTGTCGGACATTGGAAACGGCTTTGTGATGGACGACTACATTATGGAAAAGGCACTGTAA
>CALXFL010000078.1 GCA_944387515.1 uncultured Clostridia bacterium | reverse complement strand
CCCCACACCATTATACCTCATTTTCTTCCGTCATACCAGAAAAAGGCCACCTTTCGGTGACCTTTTTCGACAGCCTGGGACCTTCCAATCTGGAAGGTCCTTTTTTCATTATCACGATAGTAGGGTTTTCAAAACGGATTCAGCATAGAGCAGGTCGATATCAGTAATTTTTTTCTGCGTGGTCAGGTGCTGGTAAAACTGGGTTTCCAGACAGGTGTCAGCTGTATATCCACCAGTAAATAGTTCCATCAGCAGCGAGACAAAGCCTTGCTTTTGGAGAGTAAGCTGTCGTTGAGCCTTGTCAGCTACGCTTTGAAGGGTGATGTGGTTGCTGTTTGCCACCACCCGGTAAGCCTCGCTGACGATGCGGTTCAGTCGCTGTACATCCATTCGGGTCCAACCCAGACTATTCCGGACCAGGTTGTCCACCGTTTTAATTACCTCCATGACCTGCCGGATCCGTTCAGAGGGGGCAGCGGAATTGCGGCAGGTCTGCGGGGGTGTAGAAGAGCCCTTCTCCTGCTGGACGGGATGGGCAAAAATAGGCGGAAGGTCTTGCAGCAACTCTTCAGGGAAACTGGGTAACGGATTTTCCTCCTGAATCACCGCTGGAATGTCGGGCAGTGAATCAAAAAGGGCTTCCTCCTCTGTAATCGTGGGATGGGCCGGCTCCAGGTCATCGGCATTCTCTTTCAGGGGCAACGGGGTAAGGATGATGTCGCCGTTGTCGTAGACAAGAAGCTCATACCGTTTGAGTAGCTTTTTCATCAAGCCTTTCTCCTTTTTCAGAGTTGACTGAAGATGGATGCTGCCTGCCGGGCCAGAATATCAGATTCGTGCTCCTGAAAGATATTTTGCAGCAAGTCGATGGCATCCTTGGTGAGAATTGCTTGTTGGGATATTTCTGCTTCTTCTGCCATAATTTCTGCCGAAAAATCCTCCAGCCAACAGCGGCCCGCTGGTGTAATGGTATAGTAGCCACGTTCAATGCGTGTCAACAGTCCTTCTTCAACAGCCTATTGGACGGCCCACTCCTCCTCTTTGCGCATGGCGCTTTTGCCGTCGGAAATCGTCCGCTGGAAATCAGGATTTTTTTTGTTTAGATAGCGCTTTTCGGCGTCGTCCATCAGGTCTTCCTTTTTCATTACGGTGTCGGGGGCAGCCTGGTAGAGGGGGAGACAGACGGCGGCTTTAATCTGACTCATTTTGTTCATGGTTTTGCTCCTTTCAAGGAATTAAGCTTATTTTAAGTTTATCTTACGTCTGTATTATACCAAAGAGCATTTGGTTTGTCAACTACTTTTTTAAAAAATTTGAGAAAAAATAAAAAAGAAGAAAATGTGAAAAAATATTGCAAATTCTGTGAAATGCCGCTATAATAACTTTATCCCAATATCACAGAAAAGAGGTATTCAAACTATGGAAGTTATTCAGGTGGGCTGGCTGTCCATTCTGCCGCCCCTCATCGCCATTGTGCTGGCGTTGCTGACCAAAGAGGTTATTTCTTCCCTGATGGTGGGCATCCTGTCCGGTACCTTTATCTATGCGCTTTGTACTGTATCCGGAGCTGCTGGCGTAGTGGTCAGTACAGTGGAGCACACCTTCACCCTGATGGCCAGCAAGGCTGCCGACAACATCAACATCATCCTATTTCTCTGTCTGCTGGGCGCCCTGGTTGTGGTGGTGACCCGGGCGGGCGGCTCCAGAGCCTATGGTGCCTGGGCTGCTAGCAAGCTTCGTTCCAAACGGTCGGCTCAGCTGGCAACTGCGGGACTGGGTGTCCTGATCTTTATTGATGACTATTTCAACTGTCTGACTGTAGGCACCGTCATGAAACCCGTCACCGACAAATACGGCGTTTCCCGGGCCAAGCTCGCCTATCTGATTGATGCGACGGCGGCGCCGGTCTGCATTATTGCGCCTATTTCCAGCTGGGCAGCAGCGGTAGGTTCCAATCTGCAGGGAATGGGTGGCTTTGAAACGCCTATGGCTGCCTTCATTTCTTCTATCCCTTATAACCTGTATGCCTTGCTTTCCCTGCTGCTGGTGGTGTTCCTGTGTGTCACCAATCTGGACTTTGGCCCTATGGCAAAAGCTGAGAAGGAGGCTGCTGCCGGAAACCTGGGTGCAGTGGAAACAGCCGCTCAGGTGGAGCAGCCCAAAACCTCTGATAAGGGCAGAGTGTTTGACCTGATTATTCCGGTGGTAGGCCTCATTATTTTCTCGGTGCTGGCTATGCTCTATACTGGCGGATATTTCTCTGGAGAAGGCGTTTCCATTGCCGATGCCTTCGGCAACTGTGATTCCTCTGCTTCTCTGGTGCTGGGCGGCTTTGGTGGCCTGGTGGTGGCATTTTTGCTGTTTGTTCCCCGGGGTGTAGTAGGTTTCCGGGATTTTATGGACGGCATTGGCGAAGGCATCAAATCCATGGTGCCGGCCTGTATCATCCTGACTCTGGCCTGGACCATCAGCGGCGTCTGCCGGGATATGCTGGGCACTGGTGAGTATGTGGGCGAGCTGGTCAAGCATCTGCAGGTTCCCTTTGCAATCCTGCCGGCCATCATTTTTGCAGTGGCAGCGTTGCTCTCCTTCTCCATGGGTACTGCGTGGGGCACCTTCGGCATTCTGATTCCCATTGTCATGGAGGTCATGGCTTCCACCACCAATATGGCTCTTCTGACTGCCGCCCTGGCAGCAACACTGGCTGGTTCGGTATTTGGTGACCATTGCTCTCCCATTTCCGACACCACCATCCTTTCCTCTACTGGTGCAGGATGCGATCATATGCAGCATGTCTCCACACAGATGGTCTATGCCCTTGCTGTTGCAGCGGCATCCTTTGTAGGTTATCTGGTGGGTGGACTGGCTGGCGGCAACGTCTTCCTGACCCTTGGAACCGGCATTGTGGCACTGGGATTGATTCTGGCAGCCAAGCAGCTGGTGGCCCGCACAAAGGCATAAAGAAAAATTTGATATCCATGAAAAAAAGCCTTGACAGAGGCTTTTTTTCATGGTAATATATATCAGGTAACAATCAAGCAGAACGCCGTTCTCACCCTTCGCTTTCGTGTTAGATGGGTTTATACTGAAAAGAACAGGAATTTCCTGTTTTGGGTATCAGTGCGGACGGTTTTGCGTTCGCGCTTTTTTGTTTCGGTTGAATGTTTCATAACAGGCTGTACACGGAGGTGTTTTACCATTAGCAAAAAAGAGTTGCTGATCAACGAGGAGATCCGGGAAAAGGAGATCCGCGTCATCGACGCAGACGGAAATCAGCTGGGCATCATGCCCACCAAACAGGCCCTCGCCCTGGCGATGGAAAGAGGTCTCGATCTTGTGGATATTGCGCCCCAGGCGACACCCAATGTCTGCCGGATCATGGACTATGGCAAGTATCGCTACGAGCAGGCCAAGCGGGAAAAGGAAGCCAGAAAAAACCAGAAAACCGTGGATATCAAAGAGGTTCGCATGTCTATGAACATCGACACCCATGACTTTGAGACCAAGGTAGGCCAGGCGCTGAAATTCCTGCGGGGCGGAGACAAGGTGAAGGTATCTGTTCGCTTCCGTGGACGGGAGATGGCCCATACAGATCTGGGACGTGTGCTGCTGGAGCGGTTCCGGGATGCCTGTCTGGAGGTCGGCGCTGTTGATAAGCCCCCGAAAATGGAGGGGCGCAGCATGGTGCTGTTTATCTCCCCCAAGCCTGTCAAGTAAAAGCCGGTTCGTCCCGGTAAACAAGGTTTTTTTGAGAAACCACAAGGAGGACTTTCGATATGCCGAAGATCAAAACCCACAGTGCGTCCAAAAAACGTTTTTCCATCACCGCCACCGGTAAAGTGAAATGCGCGCACATGAACAAGCGTCACATCCTGACCAAGAAATCCACCAAGCGGAAACGCCAGCTGCGCCAGAGCGCTTACGCTGATAGCACCTGCATGGCTACGGTCAAGACCCTGATCCCCTACAAATAATTTTCACGAAAACCGAACTCGGAGGTAAAAAGATATGGCTCGTATTAAGGGCGCGATGATGACTCGCAAAAGAAGAAACAAAATCCTCAAGCTGGCCAAGGGCTACTGGGGCGGCAAGAGCAAGCTCTTCAAAACCGCTAAGGAAGCTGTTTGGAAATCTGGCCAGTATGCTTACATCGGCCGTAAGCAGAAGAAGCGCGACTTCAGAAAGCTCTGGATCACCAGAATTTCTGCTGGCTGCAAGATGAACGGTATCAACTACTCTCAGTTTATGAACGGCCTGAAGAAGGCTGGCATTACCCTCAACCGCAAAATGCTGGCTGAGATCGCCGTCCATGACGAAGTTGGTTTCACCGCTCTCGTGGAGAAAGCAAAGGCTGCTCTGTAATAGGCAAGCTGACTGACGCCCTGGTCTCAACGACTCAGGGCGTTGCTTTTTTACTGGTCAGAAAGGATAAGAGATGGAAGTGATTGTTTCAAAGGACAACAGCCGGATCCGGGCTTACCACAAACTCGCTTCCTCCCGCAAGGAACGGCAGCAGGAGGGGGCCTTTGTCATAGAAGGGGACAAGCTGCTTGGCGAGGCGTTGCGCTGCGGATTGGAAATTCGCCGGGTTTTTGCCACAAGAGAGTGGCTTTCAGAACCCCGGGAAGAGCTGCTTGCCGGATTGGGCAGCACGCCGGTTTCTCTGGTGGATGGGGCTGCCCGCCAGCGTCTGAGCCAGTTTCCCTCTCCTCAGGGCGTGTGGGCCATCTGTTCCATGCTTGACAATCCTGTAAACCCTGATAAAATGAACAGTAACGGAGCCCTTCTCGGATTATGGAATCTTCAGGATCCGGGAAATGTGGGGACCATGATCCGCACAGCCGATGCCATGGGCCTGGATGGCGTGGTGCTCAGCCGGGAATGCTGTGATCTTTACAATATGAAGACACTGCGGGCAGCCATGGGCTCCCTTTTCAGAATGCCCGTGCTGGTGACCGACATGGAAGATTTTCTCCACCGGTATCGGGGGCAGCTTACCAGCTATGCAGCAGTGGTAGGGGAGGCCACGCCTCTGACAGAGGTATCCTTCCCTGGCCGGAGCGTCATCCTCATCGGCAATGAGGGAAACGGCCTTTCTGCCCATCAGGCGGCTTGCTGTGACAGCCGCATCACGATTCCCATGACGGGGCGGGCGGAATCCCTCAATGCGGCAATGGCTGCTACCATTCTCATGTGGGAGCTGTCCAGAAGCCGGATGGGCAAAAATTGCCCGGAAAGGAGCAACCATGAAACGAATTGAATCTTTCTGCGTCAATCATAATAAGCTGAAAAAAGGCCTGTACCTTTCCCGGGTGGATGGGGACTGTATCACCTATGACCTGCGGATGGCTGTGCCCAACAGTGGCTGTTATCTGGAAAATGACGGCATTCACACCTTTGAGCATCTGTTTGCCACCTATGCCCGCAACTCTGCGCTGTCGGATCAGGTTATCTATGTGGGCCCCATGGGCTGCCGCACCGGATTCTATCTGATTCTCCGGGACACCGTTTCCAAAGAGGAAGCCATCCGGCTGGTGCAGCAGAGCTGTGCCTTTATTGCCAGCTATGAGGGAGAGATCCCCGGCACCACCGCCATTGAATGTGGCAACTACCGGGAGCACAACCTGGAAAAGGCAAAGAGCTACGCTGCTGATATGGCAGAGGTGCTGCGAGACTGGACGCCTGACAGGATGGTATACGAAGTTTAAGGGCTGTGGGCCCATAAGGAGCTGAGCATCATGGAAAGAGACAATCTCCTCTATTGGCTTTGGCTTTCTCTTTGCTTTCCCCCGGGCAGTCACCGGTTGGTGAAAATCCTGGCCCACTATACCCCTTTTGAGCTTTACCAGCTGCGGCAGCAGGAGGATTGCGGCCTTTCCCAGCAGGATCTGGCCAGAATCCGGAGCGTTTCTCTGGAACGAGCCCAGGCAGTCCTGACAGATTGTGAGCGGCGGGGCGTTTCCCTGCTGACACTGGAAGATGATGGATATCCTCAGCGGCTGCTGCATATTCCCGGTCCGCCACCCGTACTCTATTTTCAGGGGAACCCTGACAACCTCAATGCTGAGTTGGTCATTTCAGTGGTGGGAACCCGGCGGGTGATGCCCTATTATCGGGAGATCACCACCGAAATTACCCGTCTGCTGGCAGAAGCAGGTATTGTCATTGTCAGCGGATGTGCCGTAGGCTGTGACGAAGCCGCTCATCAGGGCGCGCTTCTGGCCAGAAATGGCCGGACAGTGGGCGTGTTGGCCTGTGGCTTTGGCGTGAACTATCCCCAGGAAACCTGGCGGCTGCGGGAACGGATGCTGGAACAGGGCGGTACCCTGATTTCCGAGCTGCCGCCCATGACTGGCACCTCACGGCATTATTTTGCCACCCGAAACCGGCTTATTTCCGGCCTTTCTACTGGCGTGCTGCTCAGTCAGGTGCCGGTGGGCAGCGGTGCGCTTCTGACGGCCCGCCATGCACTGGAGCAGGGACGGGATCTCTACTGCCTGCCGCCCTGTGACATCCGCAATCCTGCCTGTCTGGGTGTTGCCGATCTGCTTCGGGACGGCATTCAGGTGGTATGTGGCGCCGGGGAAATCCTCAGTGACTGTCTGGCATTGTTGGAGCGGAAGATTCCCGTTCATTCTTCTTCAGCAGTCATCAAAAAGGGCTCTCCCCGTCAGAAACAGGCGGTACCTGAAATTTTAAAGCCCCGTCCGGTGCCTCTGAAACCGGTGGAGGAGCTTTCTGAGCTTCAGCAGAAGCTGCTGGAACTTCTGGAGAATCCCCGGTATCTGGAAGAACTTTCCCTGTTGTTGTCGGTGGACACCGGGACAGTCATGGGCGCCATGACTGAGCTGGAGATGCTGGGATATCTCTGCCGGTTGGAAAATGGCCTTCAATTTCAGCGGGTTGATGGGTGAATTTTATCTGCGCCAGCTCCGGCGCGGAGGAGAAAATGCCGTTGGCGTTTTCTGCTCCGTACCTGAGCGGTCCGCCGTTTTGACGGCAAATTATCCGAAAGGAAGAATGTCATGCAAAATCTTGTGATTGTAGAGTCTCCGGCCAAGGCCAAGACCATTAAGAAATACCTGGGCAGAAATTATGAAGTGGTGGCCTCCATGGGTCATGTGCGGGATCTGCCCAAAAGTACGCTGGGCGTTGACGTGGAAAACGGGTTCACCCCCAAATATCTGAACATCAAGCGGCAGTCTGAGACCATCAAGGCCCTGCGGGAAGCCGCAAAAAAATGTGACAAGGTTTATCTGGCCACCGACCCGGACCGGGAAGGCGAGGCCATTTCCTGGCATCTGGCCCATATTCTCAAGCTGGATGTGGCGCAGGCCAGCCGGGTCACCTTCAATGAGATCACCAAGTCCGGTGTCAAGGAGGGCATGGCCCATCCCCGGCAGATTGACATGGATCTGGTCAACGCCCAGCAGGCCCGCCGGATTCTGGACCGGATTGTGGGCTACAAGCTCTCTCCCTTCCTCTGGAAAAAGGTCCGTCCCGGCCTCAGTGCCGGACGGGTGCAGTCGGTGACGGTGCGGATGATTGTTGACCGGGAGGAGGAGATCCGGGCGTTCCAGCCGGAGGAATACTGGAGCATCGAGGCAAAGCTCACCGGTAAGGCCTCCCGCAAGGCTTTTCTGGCCAAGTTCTACGGCAAAAACGGTCAGAAGCTGGAACTGAAGACCAAGGAGGAGACCGATGCCGTCCTGGCGGCTCTGGAAGGTGCAGCCTTTACCGTGGGCAAGATCAAGCGGGGCATCCGGAAAAAGTCCCCTGCACCGCCCTTCACCACCTCTACCATGCAGCAGGAGGCTTCCCGTAAGCTGAACTTCCAGTCCCGGCGGACCATGAAGGCCGCTCAGGAGCTGTATGAAGGCGTGGAGATCAAGGGCATGGGTGCTGTGGGTCTCATTACCTATATGCGTACCGACTCGCTGCGGATCTCTGATGAAGCCCGGGCGGCTGCTTCTGCCTATATTTCGGAGCGGTACGGTCAGGAATACCTGCCGGAATCTCCCCGGATCTACAAGTCCCGTGGCAATGCCCAGGACGCCCATGAGGCCATCCGTCCCACCATGCCGGAGCTCTCTCCCGATCAGGTGAAGGAGAGCCTTTCCTCTGACCAGTATAAGCTTTACAAGCTGGTGTGGGAGCGGTTCATCGCAAGCCAGATGGCCAACGCCGAATACAACACCGTGGCAGCAGATATCAACGCTGCCGACTACCTCTTCAAGGCCAGCGGCTTCACCGTTCGGTTTGACGGTTTCACCGTCCTCTATGTGGAGGGCCGGGACGATGAGGAAGAAAAGGAGGGTGCTCTGCCTCCCATGGAGGAGGGAGATCCGCTGAAGGTGGCTTCCCTGGCCGGCAGCCAGCACTTCACCCAGCCCCCCGCCCGGTTTACCGAGGCCTCTCTCATCAAGGTGTTGGAAGAAAACGGCATCGGCCGTCCTTCCACCTATTCTCCCACCATCACCACCATCCTGGACCGCCATTATATCGAGCGGGAGGGTAAGCAGCTGAAGCCCACCGCTCTGGGCGAGATCACCACCACCCTGATGAAGGAGCACTTCTCCACCGTAGTGGATGCCGCCTTCACCGCCCGGATGGAGAGTGATCTGGACCTGGTAGGCGAGGGCAAGAAGCCCTGGGTGCAGACTTTGGAGGAGTTCTACGGCGATTTTGCCCAGACTCTGGCCAAGGCTGAGGAAGAGATGAAGGACGTCAAGATGAAGGTCCCGGATGAGGAGACCGACATCGTCTGTGAGAAATGCGGCCGCAAAATGGTCATCAAGCTGGGCCGGTACGGAAAGTTCCTGGCTTGCCCCGGCTTCCCCGAGTGCCGCAACACCAAGCGGATTGCGGTGGAGATGCCCGGTGTCTGCCCCAAGTGTGGCGGCAAGATTCTGGAAAAGAAGTCCAAGAAGGGCAAGAAGTTCTACGGCTGTGAGCACAATCCCACCTGTGATTTCATGACCTGGGATATTCCCATGGCAGAGAACTGCCCCAAATGCGGCAAGACCCTGCTGAAAAAGACGGGCCGCGGCGCCTGCATTCACTGTTCAGCGGAGGGCTGTGACTACCAGCGTCCGGTAGAAAAGGACAAGGAAAACTGATTCCTTCTGAAAGGAGACACTATGCAAGCAACTGTCATCGGTGGCGGTCTGGCAGGCTGTGAGGCTGCCTGGACCCTGGCACGCTATGGGGTGGAGGTCACCCTGGTGGAGCAGAAGCCCGGCGCCTTTTCTCCCGCCCATAAGTACGCTGGACTGGCGGAACTGGTCTGTTCCAACTCCCTTAAGGCCGCCCGGCTGGATTCAGCGGCGGGTATGCTCAAGGAGGAGATGCTGCTGCTGGGTTCGCTGGTGGTGCCGGCAGCCCGTCAGACGGCGGTTCCCGCCGGTGGCGCCCTGGCTGTGGACCGGTATGCCTTTTCCGACCTTATGACCCGTCAGATCCGGCAGCATCCGTTGATCCGGATTGAAGAGCGGCAGCTCTCCCGGCTGGACGTGGAGGGCCCCGTCATCGTGGCCACAGGCCCCCTCACCAGCGGCGGATTGGCCGAGGACATTGTCCGGCTTACCGGACAGTCCGGCCTCAGCTTCTTTGACGCCGCCGCTCCCATTGTCACCCATGACAGCATCGACCACAGCATCGTCTTTGCCGCTTCCCGGTATGACCGGGG
>CALXFL010000077.1 GCA_944387515.1 uncultured Clostridia bacterium | reverse complement strand
GCACCTATCTGGTCCTGGATTATAAGTCTACCGGCGTTCTGATGGGAACGTTGCTGGGCGTCATTACCTACTTTATTCTGGATTCCATTCGGAACCGGGGCCTCCGGGGAATAAAAGAGACAGCGGTGGTGAGTGTAGGCGGTCTGGTGGCTGTGGGCATGTTCCTGGGGCTGGCACAGGTTTCCGGCTCCTTCGGTTATGAGTCCTATTTGCCGGATGTCCACGCCGTTTCCTCGGTGAGTGTCAGCTGGCGGCTCAATGGAAACCAGACTTATCTGGAGGAAAATATCCAGCTGGAGGAGCAGGAAAATATCGAGCTGCTGAGAAACTTCCATCAGTCGGTACTGAAAAACCTGGATGCGCTGAAAGGTTATGGCAGAGATCCTGCCACGAGTCTTTCCCTTCAGGAGTATCAGCCTTATTCCTTTGACAATGGGCAGGATCCTGACCAGTATGGTACCTGTATTGTGAACCTGACCTATCAGCTGAAAAACGGACAGGAGGTATGCCGGCGGTATGATGAGGTACCGGTGGCTCTGACCCAGCCGCTGGCAGAGATGGCGGCCAGTGCTGAATACAGCCGCCAGCAGACTCAGACAGTCAGTGCTCTGCTGGGGGTACTCCGGGAGTATCAGATGGAGGAGCTGTTTGACCTTTCCATGGATGACCAGGATCATTGGGTGAGTTACTCCATTACCCAGGAGCAGGTAATCCGGCTGCTGGAAGCCATTGAAACAGATATCGCCAACCGTCCCGCAGGCTGGAATGTCCATATGTTTGGCGTGGAGATGGAGATGAGCTTCAGCCCCACAAGTGGCAAGGACAATCAGCTCCTTCAGGAGAAGTTGGGCAGAAGCTACCATACCCTGACACTGTATCCGTCGGTGGATACCGGAACGCTGGCTCTTCTGGAACAGATGAATCTGGACAGCACGCTGCTTGCTGGCGCCGGTGAGGAGACGTATGTAATTGTTTCCGATGGAGAAGCTGCTGAGCGGATTCCAATTGTGGAAAAGGGAGAAGTTGCAAATGAAGTTCAGTATCCAGTTATGCTGTTGACGACACAGGATTATGAACAGGCAGCAAAGGAGGAAATGCATCTGGAGGGCTTCTACTTCTCAGGCATTTATGTGGATGATGGAATAGATCTCACTGGCCTCACCCGTGAAAGACAGCTGTATATTACCAGACAGCAACTGCAATCTCTGCTGGATCTGACCCTTGATCGGGGTATTGCAGACCAGCGGATGCCGGTTCTGTTGGTGGACAATGTCAGCCGGTTGGTTCCGATGGAAAATCTTCAGAAGGTACAGGAGATTCTGGCCGGTATAGAAGCACAGTAACATAAAAGAACATGACAAAACCGCCGGAGCATCTGCTCCGGCGGTTTTGTGCTAAAGGGGATCTATGGCTTGGAGATGGGTTGCAGATCAATACTTGGGTCTGGCCACATAGCTGGTATGAAGGATTTCATGTGCCTTGTGGCTGCCCGGCTTGCCCAGGAACTCATCGTACAGCTTCTGGATGGCAGGGTTGTCATGAGACTTACGCAGGGTGTTGCGTTCGTCGTTGCTGTACAGTGCTTTGGCACGCTCAGCCCGGATATCCACAAAGTTGCGGACAGAAGCAGGCTGGAAGGGCTGACCGCCGCCGTTGACACAGCCGCCGGGGCAGGCCATGATTTCCACGAACTGGTAGTCGGCAGTGCCGGCCTGAATGGCCTTCAGAACCTTCTTGGCATTGGCCAGACCAGAGCAGACAGCTACCTTCAGGGTCAGGCCGCCGATTTCATAGGAGGCTTCCTTGATGCCTTCGGTGCCGCGGACGGCGCTGAAGGTCATAGCTTCTACGGGATGGTCCTCACCGGTGAGCCAATCTCTGGCGGTACGGAGAGCAGCCTCCATAACACCGCCGGTGGCGCCGAAGATGACACCAGCACCGGTATCGATGCCGAGGGGTGCGTCAAACTCCTCATCGGGCAGAGAATTGAAGTCCAGGCCTGCGGCATGGATCATCTTGGCCAGCTCACGGGTGGTGATGGAGATGTCCACATCGGGAACACCGGCAGCAGACTGATCGTCACGGCCGATCTCAAACTTCTTGGCGGTACAGGGCATGACCGATACCACAACCATGTCCTTGGGATCGATACCCAGCTGCTGGGCGTACCAGGTTTTGGCCACGGCGCCGAACATCTGCTGGGGAGACTTACAGCTGGACAGGTTGGGGATCAGATCGGGGAAGTAGTGCTCGCAGTATTTGACCCAGCCGGGAGAGCAGGAGGTAATCATGGGCAGAACACCGCCGTTCTGGATCCGCTCCACCAGCTCGTTGGCCTCTTCCATAATGGTCAGGTCAGCAGCGAAGTTGGTGTCGAATACCTTGGCAAAGCCGATGCGGCGGAGTGCAGCAACCATCTTGCCTTCCACGTCGGTACCCATGGGATAGCCGAAGACTTCACCCAGTGCAGCACGGACAGCGGGGGCAGTCTGGACAATAACAGTCTTGCTGGTGTCGGAGAGAGCCTCCCAGACTTTGTCGGTGCAGTCCTTTTCCTGGAGAGCGCCGGTGGGACATGCCACGATGCACTGACCACAGGAGACACAGGAAACGTCGCCCAGATCGGCTTCAAAGGCGCTGCCAATGTGGGTGAGGAAACCACGCTCATTGGGACCGATGACGCCTACGTCCTGCCATTTCCGGCAGACTGCTACGCAGCGGCGGCAGAGGACACACTTGGAGTTGTCCCGGATCATGTGGGGAGCAGAGTCGTCGATGGTGTACTCGTTCTTGACACCCTGGAAGGCGTCCTCGTCAGAGATACCGTAGTCGTTGCAGAGCTTCTGGAATTCGCAGTTTCCGCTTCTGGCGCAGGAGAGGCACTTGCGGTTATGTACCGACAGCAGCAGCTCCAGGTTGGTCTTTCTGGCGGACAGCACCTTCTTGGTGTTGGTGAAGACCTCCATCCCCTCATTGACGGGATAGACACAGGCGGGCAGCAGGCCCTTGGCACCCTTAACTTCTACGGTGCAGATACGGCAGGCGCCGATTTCGTTGATATCCTTCAGATAGCAGAGGGTCGGAATGTTGATCCCCAGCTGACGGGCCGCTTCCAGGATGGTGGTACCAGGCTCCACGGAAACGGGAATGTTGTTGATTTTCAGGTTAATCATGGGGCGTACACTCCTTTACTTCTTGATGATGGCGCCGAACTTACATTTCTCAATGCAGGCGCCGCACTTGATGCACTTGTCCTGGTTCACCACATGGGGCACCTTGACGGAGCCTTCAATGGCGCCGACCGGGCAGGTTCTGGCGCAGAGGGTGCAGCCTTTGCACTTGTCAGCCAGGATGGTGACCTGCATCAGATGTTTGCAGACACCGGCAGGGCAGCGTTTGTCAACGATGTGCGCCAGGTATTCATCACGGAAGTATCTCAGAGTGGACAGCACAGGGTTGGGAGCAGTCTGACCCAGACCGCAGAGGGAGTTTTGCTTGATGTAGTAGCAGAGCTCTTCCATCTTGTCCAGATCTTCCAGGGTAGCAGTGCCCCGGGTGATCTTATCCAGCATCTCGTAGAGGCGCTTGGTGCCGACACGGCAGGGGGTACATTTGCCGCAGGATTCGTCTACGGTAAACTCCAGGAAGAACTTGGCGATATCCACCATACAGGTGTCTTCGTCCATGACGATCAGGCCGCCGGAGCCCATCATCGAGCCGATGGCGATCAGGTTGTCATAGTCGATGGGGGTATCAATCAGGTGAGCGGGAATGCATCCGCCGGAAGGACCGCCGGTCTGGGCAGCCTTGAACTTCTTGCCACCCGGAATACCGCCGCCGATCTCTTCGATGATTTCCCGCAGGGTGGTGCCCATGGGAACCTCAACCAAACCGGTGTTCTTGATCTTGCCGCCGACGGCGAAGACCTTGGTGCCCTTGGACTTCTCGGTGCCCATGGAGGCAAACCAGTCAGCACCCTTCAGAATGATCTGGGGAACGTTGGCGTAGGTTTCCACGTTGTTGAGAACGGTGGGCTTGCCGAACAGGCCCTTGACAGCGGGGAAAGGAGGACGGGGTCTGGGTTCGCCGCGGTGGCCTTCGATGGAGGTCATCAGGGCAGTTTCCTCACCGCAAACGAATGCGCCGGCGCCCAGCCGGATGAACAGGTCAAAGTTGAAGCCGGTACCAAAGATATCCTTACCCAGCAGGCCGTATTCTCTGGCCTGATCGATGGCGATCTGGAGACGTCTGACGGCGATGGGATACTCAGCGCGGACATAAACATAGCCTTCGCTGGCGCCGATGGCATAACCGGCAATGGCCATGGCTTCGATCAGCACATGGGGGTCACCTTCCAGGATGGAACGGTCCATGAATGCGCCGGGGTCGCCTTCGTCAGCGTTACAGGCTACATATTTCTGATCTGCCTGGTTGGCAGCAGCAAAGCTCCATTTGACACCGGTGGGGAATCCTCCGCCGCCGCGGCCCCGCAGGCCGGAATCCTTGATGCACTGGATGACCTGCTCGGGGGTCATCTCGGTGAGCACCTTGCCCAGTGCCTGATAGCCGTCCATGCCGATGTATTCTTCGATGTTTTCCGGGTTGATGACGCCGCAGTTGCGCAGTGCCACGCGGTGCTGCTTGGCATAGAACTGGGTTTCATTCAGGGACTTGACATCGGTGCTTTCGCTGGAAACAGTCTCACTGTACAGCAGACGTTTGACGATACGGCCTTTGAGCAGATGCTCGCTGACGATTTCGGGAATATCGCCCACCTTGACTTCAGAGTAGAAGCAGCCTTCGGGGTAGACGATCATGATGGGGCCCAGGGCACAGAGGCCAAAGCAGCCGGTCTTGACTACCTTGACTTCATTTTCCAGGCCGTTTTTCTTCAGCTCGCTTTCAAGTGTGTCAATAATCTGCTGGCTGCCGGAAGAAGTACATCCGGTGCCGCCGCAGACAAGTACATGGGAACGATACATGGGGCGCCCTCCTTACAGATTTCCAATGGTGTATTCTTTGACGGCGTTGCCGTTGACCAGATGATCGGTGACAATGCGGGCCACCTTATCGGGGGTCATCTTGATATAGGTGGTCTTGGTGCCGTTTGCTTCAAAGACCTCCACCACCGGTTCATACTGGCAGATGCCGATGCAGCCGGTCTGGGTGACGGTGACATTGGTGAGGTGCCGTTTGGCAACCTCTTCTGTAAAGGCGGCCAGGACGGGACGGGCGCCGGCGGCGATGCCGCAGGTGGCCATACCCACTACGACCCGGATGTTGTCGCCGTTTTCCTCACGGAGGATAACGGAGCCCTTCATTTTGTCTCGGATGGCCTTGAGTTCTTCCAGGCTTTTCATGATATATTTTCATTCCTTTCCAAAGTTG
Source organism: uncultured Clostridia bacterium (assembly GCA_944387515.1). Lineage (GTDB taxonomy): Bacteria > Bacillota > Clostridia > Oscillospirales > Ruminococcaceae > Faecivivens. The sequence goes on along the minus strand of CALXFL010000077.1, from coordinate 4,347 downwards.
ACAGTTTCAGGATTTGCCATACAGCTGGGCGGTGTTCTCTGCAATCATTTCCTTGATAAAGAGCAGAACGTCGGGGGTACTGAGGGGAACGTCCTCCAGTACAGCCCGCAGTTCCCGGGTATCCAGCTGAAATTCCCGGTCATCCACCTGATGGTGGTAGACGAAATCCAGCTGGGGATTTACAGAGATCAGGGAGATCATGGTGGCATTCATGTCTCCCAGAGGAAGCATATCCAGGTGATTGGTCACATAGGTGGCGGTGGTGGTGGTGCCTTCTCCCAGCTTGGAGCGGATGGAAAAGGTGCCGCCGGTGCCCTCCGCCGACATCCGGAAGAGCGGAACGCCCAGCCCCACCTTGCGGGTGGTGCGGGTGGTAAAAAAGGGATCCATCACACTGGCGACCTGTTCTTCCGACATGCCGCAGCCATTGTCTGAGATCGAGATCTCCATAAAATGGTCAGCGGTGCGCTCCTGGATGCTGATGGTGATGAGGGAGGCTCCTGCACGAATGGAATTCTGCACGATATCCAGTACGTTAAGGGAAAGTTCCTGCATCTTTTCGCCCTCCGCTCACTGGTCAGGCGTATTTCGCCAGGATATCCTTTACATCATCGGGGGTGATTTTGCCGTAAACATCCTCATTGATGGTCATAACGGGAGCCAGACCGCAGGCGCCGATGCAGCGGCAGGCTTCCAGAGAGAATTTTCCGTCAGGGGTACATTCGCCACCCGAGATACCCAGCACCTGCTGCAGCCGGTCATAGATATCGCCGGAGCCTTTTACATAGCAGGCGGTACCGAGACAGACAGAGATCTTGTACTGTCCTTTGGGGTAGAGAGAGAACTGGGCGTAGAAAGTTACCACACCGTATACTTCTTCCAGCGGGATTTCCAGGCCCTCTGCAATGGTGGTCTGGACCTCGATGGGCAGGTAGCCGTAAACATCCTGTGCTTTCTGCAGAACCGGCATCAGCGCACCTTTTTCATTCTTGTGTGCTTCAATAATGGCCTGAAGCTGTGCAGCCTGTTCCGGTGTATCGTGGAATGCCACACCTGGTTTTTTGTTAGCCATAGATAAACCTCCTTGAATTAGGGGATCCAAAAGCCAGAACGTTTTCCATCCCATTCCACAAGAAGGTTTGGTTTAAAAGCCCTGTTCTGCTGTCAGAAACACCCTGCCTTGATATGTGTGGAGGACCTTCTCTCCAAAAAAGGTCCTGCCCGCCCTGTAAAACTTCTGTTAGAATTATACAGGTCAACCCATCATATATCTTTCACATTATAGCATTTTTGTCGGAAAAAAACTATCAGCCAATTGGATAATACCAATTTGACAATTTTGTAACTATTAGACAAAACATCCTATTCTGGTGGAGAATGTGCGGATATTCTTTAGGTAAAAGATACGAAAAATCGATGGATATCATATGTAAAAAGATATATCTCCGGTGTGAAAATAGAACGGTTGAGAAAAGAAAATGGAAAGCCATTTCAGGATGGCAGATTCATTTTTCACAAAATTTCAAAATGAATCTGTAAAATATTGAAAAGAATATCAAATTTTGCTATAATATGATCAGCCAGGGCGGACCAAGGCTTCAGCATAGACGGCTGAAAGGGCATGTTGTCCGCCAGGACAGGATATGCCCCGGACGCATACCGGGGCGGACAGATGGAACCTGATACCAGTAAGAGGAGGAGCCTATATGACCGTCAGAGATGTTGCCCGAATCCTGAATGCCAAGGTACTCAGCGGAGAGGATTATCTGGACATCGAGGTGCATGATGCCTGTGGATCGGATATGATGAGTGATGTACTGGCCTTTGTCAAGGATCAGGCTGTATTGCTTACCGGCCTGATGAATATTCAGGTGATCCGCACGGCGGATATGATGGATATTGTCTGTATCGTTTTTGTGCGGGGAAAGATCCCCGATGAAGAAGTGCTGGCCATCGCCCGCCGCAAGGAAATTGTGGTGCTGGCCACCGATGAACGGATGTTTCAGGCCTGCGGCCTGCTGTGGGACGCTGGTCTTGGGAGGAGGTGACAGGTTTGCCGTCTTTAAAGCTGCAATATCAGGTAGATGGCACCGATTTCACCAGAGCCGGGGAGGCTTCCTCCTCCGTCAAGAAGAATCTGCGCAAGTTGGGGATGCCGGCGGATATCATCCGCAAGGTGTCCATCTGCCTTTATGAGGGAGAGATCAACATGGTGATTCACGCTGATGGCGGCGTCATCGATGTGCTGGTCTATCCCGATCGGATTGAAATGATACTGGCCGATACCGGCAAGGGTATTGCCGACATTGACAAGGCTATGCAGGAGGGCTGGTCTACCGCCCCCGATGAGGTGCGGTCGCTGGGCTTTGGCGCCGGTATGGGCCTGCCCAATATGAAAAAATATTCCGATGAAATGCGGATTGAGTCCACCGTTGGGGTGGGCACCACCGTCTATATGACGGTCAGGACAGGGGCCAGCCAGTCTGCCTAGGACGGGCCCCTGCTGCCCGGATATGAATTCGGGAGGGGAGGTTTGAGTTATGCAGGAATTTTTTCACTCGGTCACCCTGGACCGGGATAAGTGTATGGGATGCACCAACTGTATCAAGCGCTGTCCCACCGAAGCCATCCGGGTGCGTGACCGAAAAGCCTATATTGAGGCAGAACGCTGCATCGACTGTGGGGAATGCATCCGCATCTGTCCCCATCACGCCAAGCGGGCGGTCTGTGACCCGCTGGCAGTGCTGAAGCAGTTCCGCTATGTGGTGGCGCTGCCGCCGCCTTCGCTGATGGCGCAGTTCAACAACTTGGAGGATGTGGACATTGTCCTTAGCGCCCTGCTGGAGATGGGGTTTGACGATGTGTTCGAGGTGGCCAAGGCCGCCGAGATCGTATCTGCTGCAACCCGCAGCCTGATGAAGGCGGGAAAGCTGCCGTTGCCGGTCATCAGTTCCGCCTGTCCGGCCGTGACCCGGCTGATCCGGGTGCGTTTTCCGGGGCTTATTGACCATGTGCTGCCCCTCCATGCGCCTATTGAGGTGGCGGCCCGGATGGCCAAGAAAGAAGCAGCTGTCAAAACCGGCCTGCCTTTGGAGGAAATCGGAGCTGTGTTTATCACGCCCTGTCCCGCCAAGGTGACCGCCACCAAAATGCCCATCGGCACCGGCAAAAGTGCCGTGGATGCAGTAGTGGCAGTGAGTGAGGTATACCCCAAGCTGTTTCCCCTCATGAATCGGATTGCCGCCAGCGGAGAGCCGCTTCGTGCCTCTGAGGTTGGCCGGATTGGCATCTCCTGGGGCAGCAGCAGCGGAGAATCCTCCGGGCTCATCAATGACAGCTATCTGGCGGCGGACGGCATTGAAAATGTCATCCGGGTGCTGGAAGACCTGGAGGATGAAAAGATCCTTGGGGTGGATTTCATCGAGCTGAATGCTTGCAGCGGCGGCTGTGTGGGCGGTGTGCTCAATGTGGAGAATCCCTATATTGCCGAAACCAAGCTGAAACGAATCCGGAAAAATCTTCCGGTGAGCGCCAATCATCCCGATCTGGCCCAGTTGGAGCCGGTGCTACAATGGGATACACCGCTGGAATTCCTGCCCATTATGGAGCTGGACAGCGATATGGTGACGGCCATGGAAAAGATGGCCCGCATTGAGGAGATCACCAGCCAGTTGGAAGGGCTGGATTGTGGCAGCTGCGGCGCGCCCTCTTGCCGGGCGCTGGCAGAGGATGTGGTCCGGGGCGTGGCCTCCATTGAGGACTGTATCTTCTATTACCGCAGCCATTCCAGTCTGGAGAAAGGGAGTACATCAGATGACACCAATTGAATTTGCTGAAAAATATGGCCTGACCGTTTCTTCTCCTGGTGAAGGAGACAGCCGGGAGATCGGTGGGGTATACTGCTGCGACCTGCTCAGTATGGTCATGGGGCGGGCTTCTGAAAATGACGCCTTCCTTACGGTCATGGGCAATGTGAACACCGTAGCAGTGGCAGTGCTTGCAGACGTAAGCTGTGTGATTCTCTGTGAGGGCATCCAGCTGGATGAACCGACGCTGGAAAAAGCCCGGGCACAGGATGTCTGTGTGCTGCTTTCCCCTGAGCCCACCTTCCAGGTGGCGCTTAAGCTGGCCCGGGAGCTGGGCATGGTATAAGGACAAGAGACAAAGCGGGGAGGTGAACGGCTTGCCGGAATTTCGCTATGATCTGCACATTCACTCCACCCTCTCTCCCTGCGGGGAGGAGGAAATGACGCCCAACAACATTGTGGGCATGGCCCAGATTCTGGAGTTGGACATCATCGGGGTGGCGGATCACAACACGGCCCGGAATCTGCCCGCTGTTTCGGC
>CALXFL010000076.1 GCA_944387515.1 uncultured Clostridia bacterium | reverse complement strand
CCCATCAGATGCACCACGTCCTGCGTTGGACAGCTGTACAGCGCTCTTCCTGTCATTTTGACCGGCAGAATGTCCCCGAAGGTTTCCTGTGCCAGTTCAAACCATGCCTGGGTTGCCTCTATGTCCACGCCATAGGTGGAAGGCCCCAGTTTTTCCCAGTCATCTTCCAAATCTGCGATGACATGATTGAACTGATGTCCCACTGAATGATCTGAGGCGAAGGTCTGGGTGATCCGGTGCCCGAAGGGCAGAAACCAAGTCTGCCAGGTAACGGGAAAATAATCCGGTACCACCCAGTCGTCATCCAGTACCGTCAGATTGAGGAAATTTCGGTAAAGAGCCGCTTCCAGTCTGCGGGCCTCGGGAGAGGTACATCGCAGCCGGTCTGGAATCATCTCCTGTTCAAAGGTATCCATCTCCAGATGGATGATGGGACGCTCACCCTGACCGCTGTTATGCCGTTTCCATAAGGCTACCCGGGCAAGATTCTTTTCACTGTGGGCAGCTTCAAGCTGACAGCGGGCCAGATCCCGCAGAATTTCTCTTTCCTCTGCTGATATCATGGATCCTTCTCCTTTGTTCCGATGGATCAGCGGTTGTAATATTCCTGTACCGCTGCAAAAAAGGCATCGACATTTTCCCACTTGGACAGGGGCGGAATGTCGCAGCCCGAAGAGATCACAAAGTTCGGATGATCGCCGCAGGCCTCCAGCAGGCGGATCGTCGCCTGACGGATGGAATCCGTGGTTCCATTCCGGAACTCGCCAGCAGGATCAATGTTGCCCATGACAACGGTATCCGCCGGTACCCGGGCCAGTACATCGGTCATCTCGATGGCATTGCCGAAATGGTAAGCGGCAGCGCCAGTGTCCAGAATGGAATCCAGCATGGTCAGTACCGCATTGCCGCAGTTGTGGTAAATGACCAGGAATTCGTCTGTCTGAACAGCATCTACGATCTGCTTCACATAAGGGCCGGAAAATTCTTCCGACAGTGTAGGGGAGAGCAGACCTGCTACCGGCTCAGCAATAACCACACCGTTGGCGCCTGCATCCTTATAGGCCTTACAGTAGGCGATAATAAACGCCGTAGCCTTTTTCAGCAGCAGATGTACCATATCCGGCTCATCATAGCAGTCCATCATGATCTCACTGACATCCCGCAGCCGGGCAGCCAGCGAGAAAGGACCGATGACACCGGCAAACACCGGACGATCCGTAATCAGGGTGGTAGCCTTGCGGATGGCATCAATATACAGGCCGCTACGGGCCGCGCCCACCTCCGGCACCTGTAAAGCTTCCGCTTCCTCTTCATCGGCCACCAGGGTTCCCACTACGGTGGGAACTTCGTCATCCGAAACACGGATGGTTGCACCAAAACATTCCGCTTCCACGGAAAGGTCCATCAGACTGACGCTGGCAGCAGAGCCTACACGTTGCGCCACCAGCTGCATGCCTCTGGCCTGCGCATCGCTGTCAGAGATCAGCTCTCTGACACTGATGCCCATAAGCTGTACGGCAGGGAAGGAAAGAATGGGCATCGGCTTCTTTACCGGCGCCCGGTAAAGTTCTTCCAGCCATTGCTTCATATTGCGTTTCATGGTAAATTCTCCTGTCAGGCAATGTCCTTGCAGATGGCAACTGCAGCATCAGCAGCGCTGGCAGCATCGGCAGTATAGCAGTCCGCACCGATCTGGTCGCAGAAAGCCTGGGTAACGGGTGCGCCGCCCACCATGACCTTGATCTTGTCATGAGCGCCAGTTTCATTGAGCTTCTTGACAACGTTTTCCATCTCACACATGGTGGTGGTCAGCAGTGCAGAGCAGCAGATGATCTGGCAGCCTTCGTCCAGTGCGGTCTGTACATAGGATTCGGGAGAAACGTCGGTACCCAGGTCAATGACCTCAAGGCCCTTGCCTTCCATCATCATCTTTACCAGGTTTTTGCCGATATCGTGCAGGTCGCCCCGAACGGTGCCGATGCAGACCTTGCCCTTGGCCTTAACGCCAGCCTCAGCCATCAGGGGTTTCAGAAGAGAAGCACCCATATTCATGGCACGGGCAGCAACCAGAACCTCCGGTACGAATACTTCGTTATTCTTGAATTTCTCACCGATCACGCTCATACCGCTGAGTAGGCCCTCGTTGAGGATCTGTTCTACCGGAATATTTTCATCAATTGCCTGCTGAACCAGCTGCTTGACAATCTTGGCTTTGCCCTTCTGAAGGTTTTCGGAAATTTCAGTAAGAATGCTCATAATGGTCATGCTCCTTTTCAATGTTTTTGGTGGTCTGCGGGTTTACACCCTTACTATACCGTTTCAGCGCCAAAAAGCCTTGTATAAAAGAAAAAAATTTGGTACTTTTTTGCCCCTTTTTCCGGCCCATCCAAAATTTTCGTTGACGCCACCAAAATGCCAGTATACAATAATATTATCAGAAAATGCATAGCAACCAGCAATATGGAGGAACATATATGAAACAGGAAACCTTTGACCGAACGCTGGCACAGGAATGTGCCAGCGCCTTTTCAGCATCTACCGGACTGGGCTGTACCCTGTCCGATGCTGCCGGTAAAGTGTTTTCAGATTATGGCCCCAGCTGTGAAAAATGCCGGCTCTGCGCTGCTGTGGGACGCAGCCGGGAAGGCTGTATCCGGGCACATGTCTATGGCATGACAGAAGCACAGCGATTCGGAGGAAAATACATCTATTTCTGTCCAATGGGCCTGACCTGTTTTGTATCACCCATTTTGGGTGAGGATGGCACAGCTGCCAAGATCACAGTAGGCCCGTTCATTATGGTGGAAAAACAGGACTTCATTGACTGTGAACTGCTGGACCATGCACAGTTGTCGGAGGAAAAGCTGAAGCTTGCACTGGAAGCGCTGGAGGAAATTCCTCAGGTTCCCCCGCATCGGGTCAATCACCTCTCCACTCTGCTTTTTATGGCTGTGGGCTTTATGAACAATGTATCTGCGGAAAACCAGCTGCTGGCAAATCAGCGTTCAGACGCCATCCAGGGACAGATTACCGCATATATCATGACCCTGAAACAACAGGAAAACGGTACCCGTTACCCATTAGAGCTGGAACGGCGGATGCTTCAGAGCATGGAAGACCAGAATCAGGAGGAAACCCAAAGACTGCTGAATGAGCTGCTGGGCGCCATTCTCTTTTCCGGAGGCGGACAAATGGATTGGGTTCAGACCCGCATCTATGAGCTGCTGGTGCTCATGTCCCGGGCCGCCATCAACAATGGGGCCGATCCAGAACGCACCCTTCAACTGAACCATGAATACCTGAAAAAGCTGATGCAGTTCACCAGCATCGACAGCCTCTGTTTGTGGCTGTCAGATGCCTTGAACAGCCTGATGCATGAGCTTTTCTCCTTCGCAGACGCCAAACATGCGAATCTGCTGCATCGATGTGTCCAATACATCAGTGAGCATTACAGCGAACCCATCACCCTCACCCAAATGGCAGAGGAAGTCTATCTGACTCCCTCTTATCTTTGCCGGGTATTCAAAAAAGAAACGGGATTGACCTTCAACGAATACTTAAACCGGGTACGAATTAACAAGGCAAAAGAGCTGCTTCGCAACCGGGATCTTCGTCTGACAGATATTTCCCTGATGGTGGGATATGAGGATCAGAGCTATTTTACCAAAGTGTTCAAACGTCTGACCGGAACCTTACCCCGCGCCTACCGGGAAAGCCTGCTGGGAAAATAAAAAGGACCGCCGAGGCGGTCCTTTTTATTTCTCTGTCCGATGGGCTTCTATACCGCTGATACGAAGAGAAAGATGTTCTTCTGCTGCTTTTTGGGTGAGTTCCTGGGCAATCTGCTCCTGGTAAACCGTCAACAGCCCTACCACCAGTTCTTCCTTTTTCTCCTCCGGAAGAGCATCCACCATGGCTTGCAGCGCAGATGGCGGCAGCAGTCTGACACCTTGTAAAAGGCGAAGCAGGCCGCTATTGACCTCTGCATGGTTCTGTGCCTTTTCCAGAATCAAGGGCATCAGAGCGGCCAGGATTTCTCCGTAGTGAATTTCATCCACGTTCAGTTTTATTTCAATCATCGTGATTCCTTTCTTTGAGCAGCCAGTATAAAGTAAAAAGCCCTTCCAATAGAAGGGCTTTTTATGAAAAGAAAAACCAATTTCGATACGAATTGCACACCCCTACTGCCTTTCGTTAAACGGTACACACCTGTGAATCGTCAAGGACGCGGCGCGGCATTTGCCATCCGGCATAAAGACCAATTCAAAGTCGAGGCCTTTACATCATCTGCCATATCCCATAGATTGTCTGTAATTCGTATTTCTACGTTCCGCCTCAATAATTCACCGAACAAATCAGTCAGCATATATTTTCCCTTTGGATATTGTGCTTTTGTTGCAACATAGTACCCGGCAATGCTGTCTTGCAATATGAAATCCTCTGTGTGGAATTCATATAAATATAATACTGTGTTTTTCATCGTTTGATACCATTTGCTCTCTATCACGATAGCATGTGAAATCCCGGAGGAAGAGAAAAAGCGCTTTTTATCAGAATCAGTTGTCTGGTAGCCCACATGATAAGCAACCCGTGGACAATCTCGGGGAGTTAAAAAGTTGGGCAATCTTGCTTCATCTATTGCCCATACCAATCCGATATTCTGATTTAGATCTTTTCGTGTTGGTAATCGCGGTTCAAAGACTTTTATGTCAGGTTCTTCACTAACATGAAACAGTCGCATAGATTTTTCCTTCCTGTAATTGGTTGTTTTTCGTATTATAAAAACTGGATACCACTTTAAATACTTCTTGTATTAAAAGTAGTATCCAGTTATGGTGCCGGTGACCGGACTTGAACCGGTATGGATTGCTCCGCCGCATTTTGAGTGCGGTGCGTCTGCCTATTCCGCCACACCGGCAAATTTCTTCAGATGCGGCAACGTATTTATTATACCGATTTATCCGCCAAATGTCAAGCAGTCCGGCATTTTCTTTTTAAAAAATAATAAAGAATGCCTCTGCCGAAGGTATAAACCGCATCTGAAAACACCTGTATCCAACCTGCCGCCCCGGAACAACATAGCGCTTCCAGAGCGGCACTTACATACCAATCAAATTTGTCAGGACGGGTGTTTTAACGTAGCCTGATACAGATTCACGATCATACTGACGCATCTGTCAATCCCGATTTTACCGCTGTCCAGACACAAATCATAATTATCTGCCCGTCCCCATTGGGTGCCGGTATACAGCTCATAATAAGCTCTGCGCTTTCTGTCCTTATCATGAAGCCGCTGAACAGGGGACTCCTCCCGCTGGCCATAAACAGAAACAATCCGCTCTGCACGCTTTGCATCAGAGGCATGAACAAATACCGTCAGACAATCTGCAACATCCTGTAAAATATAGTCTGCACAGCGCCCTACAATTACGCAGGGACCTGCCTCTGCCAGATCCGTGATTACTTTTTTCTGAGCAAACCAGATTTTATCTGCCGAAGACTGCCCATCTTGTCCGCGGCCTGCCACCGCATTCTCATAGAGAGTATCAGAAAGCGCATATTCGCCATATTTTTCAATATACTCTCTGGCAAAACCACTCTCTGCCGAAATCTTGTCAATCAGTTCACTGTCATAGCAGGGAATACCCAACTGCGCCGCAACCTCTTTGCCAATGGTCCGGCCGCCACTGCCAAATTCCCGGCTGATCGCCACAATCCGGTTGGAGGTAACCGGAACAGCGACAGCCGGCTTGGCAGCAATCTCTCTGATAAGAGATCTTTTGAACCGCTCATAGAGCACCATCGCAATCAGACAGGACAAAGTATCCGTGATGGCCTGCACCCACATCAGACCGGTTGCTCCGAACAGGGCGTCCAGTAAAAAGCAAAGAACAGAAAAGATAACGCCCAACCGGAGTACCGCCAGAAGCAGCGACGTTTTCCATTTGCCCACAGCCTGGAAGATGGAGTTATACATATTGAACAGGCTCATGCCAATTACACACCAGGACCAGCACCGCATGAACACACCGCCCACGGCAATGGTCTCCTGCGCCATAACTGTATCCAATAAGCGGCATGACACCCTGTGCAATACCGATGCTGATATGTAAGGCAATGGTACCGCATTTTGAGGTGACACCATAGGCGGCAGAAAGGATATTGCCCCCTTCATGCTTCAGAAGCAAACCGTTCAGCAAAGAGATGGACATAGAAACCAGCAGCACAAAAATGGCGGCAGGAAAGCCCACCGACAAAGTTCCCCTCGCAACCTTTCTTTCCAGGGAAAAATAACTGGGAGCAAGGGTCAGAACCGTGCCTTTTCTGATTCTCCAAAGAATTACCAGGAAATATACCATGGAAATCGTGTTGGACAGCATGGTGGCAACAGCAGCGCCTGCTACGTCCATATGAAAGACGAAGATAAACACAGGGTCCAGAATGATATTCATGACACCACCGATAGTCAAGCCGATACTGGCCTCCTTGGTCTTGCCCACCGAACGCACCAGATGCCCCAGTACCAGACCTGCAACGGTAGGAATGCCACCTATTACGAACACCCAAAACAGATAGTCTGTGGTAAAGCCCAGTGTAAATTCATCTGCTCCGAAGAAAAGCAGAAGAGGAGTCATAAAGATTGCCAACAGAATCGACAGAACGGCAGTGACTGCAATACTCCCCCAAAAGCAAAAGGAGGAAGCCTTTTTTGCTGTCAATTCATCATTCTGTCCCATACTTCTGGCAATAACACTGTTGGCACCAATTCCAAACAGATTGGCTACTGCTGTCAGAAGAGTGTAAATAGGGAAGGTGATGGAGAGTGCAGCGATCTAGTTGGGATCTCCGATCTGACCAATAAAAAAGGTATCTGCCATACTGTACAGAATGACAATAATCTGACTCACCACAGTGGGAATGGCCAGTTTTGCCACAGCCTTTCCCACTGGCATTGAAGTAAAAAGTTCGTTGTTTCGTGTCATATGGTATCCTCCTGCATCCTATTCCCGGTCACTGTGTCTCTTTAGCATCCATCATTTTGTCAATTTCCACATGCAAACCATCCAGAAAACACTGTACCGCTATTGCCCGGCTCTTTTTCAGATCAATGGAATTGTAATAGTAAAAATAGCCCAGATCTTCCTGAGAAATAAACCCATGAAGAATGGCACGAAAAACCCGCTGCCAGTGTGCAATCATATCTGGTGCCAGCCCATAATCCGACAAAATGGCAACCACTGTATCCAGTAGAGGAACGGCCATTTCATTGGCCCGATCATCATCCTCTGAAGGAATGGACATAATCAGCCGGTACAGACCTTATTTTCAAGCCATTTATACAAAATACCAAAACAGCTGCGGAAATGTACAAGAAAAATGACCGGGAATTTTACTCCTGCACGCAAACACAAAAGCCGGTCGTGCTGACTTATTAAAAAGTCAGCACGACCGGCCAAAAACTCAGTCGCAATATCGGCTAAAAATCAATTTTATTCCCACTCGATGGTAGCCACAGGTTTCGGCGTCATGTCATAAAGGACGCGATTCACGCCGGGAACCTCATGGGTAATGCGATCGGTGATTTTCTGCAGGATAGCCCAATCCACCAGCTCAATGGATGCGGTCATAGCATCGATGGTATTTACTGCACGGATGATAACCGGATATTCAAAGCAGCGTGCATTGTCCCGTACGCCAACAGACTTGAAATCTGGCACAACGGTGAAATACTGCCATACCTTTCCAGCAAGTCCTGCCAGAGCAAACTCTTCCCGCAGAATGGCATCAGATTCCCGAACAGCCTCCAGTCTTTCCCGAGTGATGGCGCCCAGGCAGCGAACACCCAGACCAGGGCCAGGGAAGGGCTGACGGTAAACCATATTTTCAGGCAGACCCAGTGCAACACCACAGGCCCGGACTTCATCCTTGAACAGCATCTTCAGCGGCTCTACCAGCTGGAACTGCATATCCTCAGGCAGACCACCTACATTGTGATGGCTCTTGACCATCTTGGCAGTCTTGGTTCCGCTTTCCACAATATCAGGATAGATGGTGCCCTGTGCCAGGAACTCAATACCCTCCAGCTTGCGGGCCTCTTCTTCAAATACCCGGATAAATTCTGCGCCAATGATCTTGCGCTTCTGCTCCGGATCAGCAACACCAGCCAGCTTGGTGAGGAAACGTTCACTGGCATCCACATAAACCAGGTTGGCACCCAGCTGTTTCTGGAACACCTCCACAACCTGTTCCGGCTCGCCTTTCCGCAGCAGGCCATGGTTTACATGGACGCAGGTCAGCTGGTCGCCGATAGCCTTAATCAGCAGGGCCGCTACGACAGAGGAATCCACGCCGCCGGACAGAGCCAGCAGTACCTTCTTATCGCCTACCTGCTGCCGGATCAGGGCGATCTGGTCTGCAATAAAGTTTTCCATATTCCAGTTACGCTCTGCATGGCACTGGTCAAATACAAAACCGGAAAGTGCATCCATCCGTGCTTTTTCCTCTTCGGGCCAAGCGGGGAGTGCCTGGGGCACCTTGCCCACATGGTCCACTGCCATCAGCGGCAGACCGCTCTCATAAACGGCAGCAGAGGCATCGATGGCCACGCCATCCACTACGCGGTTGGGGCCACCGTTGAGAATGATGCCCTTTACATTGGGCAGAGCTTTCAACTGCTCAGCGGTGATGTCATGAGGGTGAATTTCAGTATAGACCCCCAGGGTACGGATATCTCTGGCAATCAGGGTATTCTGTTCGCTGCCGAGATCCAAAATAACGATCATGTCCTGCTGCATAATACTCTCCTTTTTTACACGACGAAGGTATCTGATAAGTATGGAACGCTTCTGTACAGATGTCCGGATGACAACCTGTCCTGATGAAAGAATGATTACTTTTCTGCTATTATACCATGGATCCTTGACTCTTTCAACGGATTTCCTCCAGAAATTTACAAAATAGGCGTGTATTCATCTCATCGACACAAGCATCCGGCTTCTCAGATATTTTAAATTTTTCAACAGCTTGTTGCAAATGATATACCAGTTTGCTATACTGAAGAAAACCATCAAAAAGGATGTGCCAATATGAATCTGGAAGAAAGAATTCATCAGGGAATGCTGTTTTATGAATTTGGACACAAGGATCCTGTCGACCAGGAGATCGAACGGCGTCTGGACGAAGAGCGAAAGCACTGCAAGGAAATGCTGTTTGATTATAACCATACCCGTCCGTCTGACCGGCAAAAGCGTCTGGAAATTTTACAGAGTCTTCTGGGAAAATGCGGTGATCGGGTATATATTGAAGATGGCGTTCATATGTCCTATGGGCGCAATGTTTATCTGGAAGGCTCCTTTTACGCGAACTATAACCTGACGGTTGTGGATGATGGAAAGGTTTATATTGGAGACCGGACTATGATTGGCCCCAGTGTCACCATCTGCACTACCGGCCACCCTGCCTATCCGCTATACCGGGAAATGGTGGCCCATTACTCACTGGAAATTCGAATCGGCCGGAACGTCTGGATTGGAAGCAATGCAGTGATCCTGCCCGGTGTCACCATTGGAGACAATGCAATCATCGGTGCGGGCAGTGTTGTGACTCGGGATATTCCGGAAAATGTGATTGCTTTTGGCAATCCCTGCCGGGTCCAGAGAGAGATTTCAGAACGGGACCGGGAGTATTATTTCCGGGATCTGAAGGTTGATTTCCCCTATACCCTGAGAGAAGAATAAGTGATTCAAACGGACAGTCAT
>CALXFL010000075.1 GCA_944387515.1 uncultured Clostridia bacterium | reverse complement strand
GGCAACGCCTTCCTCTGCCCTTCTGCCGAAGGCAAACTGCTGCAGCAGAGTCTCCTCAGTGGCAGTGAGGAAACCGCGGCAGATATCCTGCGGAAAATGTCCGCCGTAGTGGAAAAGCATCAACAGCTTCCCCTTTCCATGGTGCGCTGCTACTGCTTCTATGTCACCAGTCTGCTGCTTCAGTCGGAGTCCATGCTGAAAAAGTCTCTTCCCAAAGAAGAACTGCTTTTTGCCGCCAACCACGCCGATCTCTCCCTCTTTACCTTTACCGCAGAAGCCATCATCCGGCAAACCTGCCGGGAAATTACCCTGGCCCATCAGACCGGAGAGGAGGCACAGGCAGCAGAAATTCTCCGTTATGTGGAAACCAACTTCGGAGATTACACCCTCTCTGTGGAAACCCTGTCCCAGCATTTTGACCTGTCAGAACGGATGGTCCGCCAGATTATCAAGGAACAGACCGGCAGCAGCTTGTCTACCCTCCTGACCACCCTGCGGATGAATTACATTAAAGAGCAGCTGGCACAGACCGATCTCTCGGTGCGGGAACTGATTGAACGGGTGGGCTACACCGATGTCTCCAGTTTTACACGGAAATTCCGCCAGCTGGAAGGCGTTACCCCCGGTCAGTACCGGTCTATGATGCAGTCGGGCAGCGCTGCCTCTTGAATCCTCTGCTCCGGAATGCTACAATAGAGAAAAAATATTCCAAGCACCACGAATAGGAGAGGATACCATGCTATATACAGAGCGGGCGGCCCTGATCATGCAGCAACTGCAATTGCAGTCCACCGTCAAGGTGGGAGAGCTGAGCCAGCTTTTACAGGTCTCGGTGGATACCGTCCGGCGGGATCTCAAGGCCATGGAGCAGCAGGGACTGATCAAATATGTACACGGCGGCGCCTGTCTGCCGGAGTCTCTTTCTCCGCTGCTTCCCTTCACCGGCCGCAACATTGTCCACGGGGATCTGAAACGGGCGGCCTGTATCAAAGCCCTCTCCCTGATTCAGGAGGGAGATGTCATCGCTCTGAACGCTGGAACCACCAACACCATCCTGGCACAGGAACTGGCTGCACTGAACCGGAACATCACAGTGGTCACCAACAATTATGCCGCCATTCAGATGCTGCTGCAAAATGAAGCCATTCAGCTCATTGCCATCGGTGGTCAGGTGGACCCTTCGGAGCAGTCCTCCTTCGGCACCGTCTGTGAAAATGAGTTCAGCCAGTATCACCCCGATCTGGCCTTTCTGTCCATCAATGCAGTCAACTACCAGGACGGCTTCACCGACTTCCGCTTTCACGAAATGGGTATCATGCAGCTGCTGGCCCGGATCTCCAAACGAACCTTTGCGGTCATGGATTCCAGTAAGCTGGGGAAATGCGCCAAAAAGACTGCACTCCCCAGAGAAGCAATTGAAGCCGTGCTGATGGATGATCACATCCCGTCCGAAGTTCGGGAAAAATATCTGGAACGAGGCATTTCTATCCTGTAAAATCACCCCTTAAGGAACCTGTCAGAAGATGGGTTCCTTTTTAATCCTCCCCGTGCAGATTTTTTACCTGAATTTTATCCTTTCCTATTGATTTGCTGTTTTTTGCAGTATATAATAGCATTGTAAGCCGAAAACGGCAAAATACAGCAAGGAGTGTTCAAAATGAGCGCCAACGACAATTGCAGAATTCAAATGGTGGTATTTGACTGGGCCGGCACCACGGTGGATTATGGTTCCAGTGCGCCCGGACGGGTATTTGACCGGGTGCTGACAGAGGCCGGCATCCATCTGACCAAGGAGGAAATCAACCGTCCCATGGGTATGGAGAAAAAGGCTCACATCCGGCAGCTGCTGTCCTGTCCGTCCGGAAACAGCCAGTGGCTGAAGGCTTATGGACGGTCCTGGACCGACGAAGATGTAGAAGCGCTCTATCAGCGGTTTGAAAGCATCCTTTTCCAGGTGGTGGCAGAATATAGTCAGCCCCTTCCCGGCGTGGTGGAAACCGTGAACGCACTGAGAAAGCAGGGACTGAAAATCGGCTCCACCACCGGCTACACCTCCGAAATCATGACCCAGGTCATCCCGGGCGCCAAAAAGCTGGGATACGAAGCCGATTGCGTGGTGACCCCAGATGTCACTGGTGCTGGCCGTCCCACTCCCTTTATGCTGTTTGAGTGTATGCGCCGATTGGAAGTATATCCCCCTGCTGCCGTCGTGAAAGTGGGCGACACTGTGGTGGATATGCTGGAAGGCAAGAACGCTGGTGCATGGAGCATCGGCATCCTCACCGGTTCCAATCTGCTGGGGCTGGACGCTGAAGAATACGACAGCATGGATCCCCAGGAGCTGGCAAAGCGCAAACGGAAAACCACCGAGATCTACTACCAGGCAGGCGCTGACCTGGTCATTGACACCATGGCCGATCTGCCTGCTGCCATTGAAATGCTCAACTGCCGCATGGCCCGGAAAGAGGAGGCCGTCAAATGAACCGATACTGGAATCCTGTAAAAACCATCGAAGGAGCAGGCGTATTCCACCGCCTGCCCGACGTGCTCACCGAAATGGGCCTTGTATCGGGGAAGCTGCTGATTCTGGCCTGGAGCGACCAGGTCTGGAGTCATCCTGTTTTTGAAGCGCTCTCCTCCTTTGAAACCAAAAAGATGGTGCTGACCCTCTCCAACCCCACTGTCTCCCAGCTTTTCCAGTGCTACCAGGAGACAAAAGCCTTTTCGCCTGACGTGGTGGTGGCCATTGGAGGCGGCAGCATCCTGGACGTAGGAAAGTCCCTCTGCTACCTTTACGGAAAAGAATTTGCCCATGAAGACGCCCTGCGGGAATGGATTCAGAAAAAGGACACCAGCCGCCCTGCGGTGCAGTGGATCGGCGTTCCCACTACCGCTGGAACAGGCAGCGAGGTGACCTGCTGGGCCACCATCTGGGATCCGGAACAGAATGCCAAACGCTCCATGGAGAACCACTCGAATTATGCCTATGCTGCGCTGGTGGATCCGGAACTGACCAAGGGAATGCCGGCAAAACTGGCGGTGTCCTCCGCTCTGGACGCAGTGGCCCATGCGGTAGAAAGCTACTGGGCCAAAGCCACCAATCCTGTCTCCCGGGCGTTGGCCCTGGAAGCAGTACGCACCATCATGGGACAGATGGAGAATCTTCTTGCAGGAAAGGAAAACGCCCCTGAAGCCATGGCCCGGGGAAGTATGCTGGCGGGACTGGCGTTCAGCAACACCAAAACTACCGCCTGCCACTCCATCTCCTATCCCCTCACCATGCATTACGGTATTCCCCATGGTGCTGCCGTCAGCATGCTACTGGCGCCGGTGATGGAGATGAATGCAGTCTGCGTCCCGGAAATGGATGCCCTGTTAAATGCCTTGGGAACAGACAGTCCGCAGATACTGGGACAGCAGATCCGTCTCTGGCTTCAGCACTCCGGACAGCCCGCCACACTGGAAGGATGGGGTGTCCCGAAGCAGGAGCTGCCGCGGCTGGCTGCACTGGGCATGACAAAGGGGCGGGCAGACAACAACCCGGTAGAGCTGACAGCGGAAAGCATCCAACAGATCCTCGAATCCATCTACTGATCCCCTACCGGATTCCATAGGAAAAGAGAGGCGGTTTTCCCGGAGGACCCGCCTCTCTTTTTATACCTATACAGCTATACCACCGGCTTTTCAATCTCACAGGAACAGCCACTGGTAAAAGACCGCTCCACGGCATCCAGATAGAACACCGGCATAATCAGCTCCTCGTAGCTCTGATCCATCTTTCCAGTGCGGAGCATCCGGGCAAAATTTTCACACTCATGCTCATAAATCAGGCTGATGTCCACCTCCCGGAAAAGCGGCCGGGATTTCTGATTGAACAAAACGGTGTAATTATAATTGCCCTCCAGGAACCGGTTGGTAACATCGTAATCGGGATAACGGACAACCGCTGTGATCTGGTCTCCGCTCCGGTAGGCCATTACCGAAGAAGGGTTATACCCGAAGACCGTCATACTCATCTCGGCCAGGTGGGACGCATAAAAGTAGAAATTGCCGTACGGATTATGCATGTTGACCGGTGCCGTGACGTCACCGGAAATGGCTTCGCCCGCAGCCCTGGCCCGCTCCACTGCCGCTTTCATCAGCTGGACATCCCAGGCGTATTTGACAGAGGAGCCGCCCACCAACGGAACGCCCTTATCCTTGGCAAGCCGGGCCAGGGCCACCGCTTCCCGAGGATCCCGGGTAAAGGGCTTGTCGATGAAGGCAGGCAGTCCAGCTTCAATAAAGGGCTGTGCAAACGGAGCATGCCACTGCCCATCACGGGCCGTCACCATGATCGCATCCACCCGGCCCAGCATTTCCTCCGGACTGGCCGCCAGAAAATCCACACCACATTCGGCACAGACTTTCTCACTCTCTTCAGGAAAATTCCCACCGATGGCGGTGACCCGGATATCCGGGTACAAATCCGTATGGGTTTTGTTGAAAATCCGGGCAAAAGCCATGGCATGGGAGTTTTCCGACCCCAGAATTCCTACGCGAAACATGCTGCGTTCCCTCCTATTCCTGATCCATACGGGACAACGGATTCATCTGATGGCATTTTTCCATGACGGCAATCTGCTGTCTCACCTGTGCCGGTGTCACCAGCAGCGGCTTTCCTTCGGTCAGATGCTCATAAATTGTGGTGTACATCCGGTAAACGGCGCTGGTGAAGGGGGTGTCATTCTCCGCCGCCTGCCAGCTTTCTTCATACCAGGTCAGCTGCTCAGAGCAATAGGCCGGCGAGCCGTCCGCCTTCATCAGCGGTGTCTTGATCAGATGCTGCTCTGGCGCTTCCTCCTCCCGGAAATACCGCCACTTCATCTCGGTGAGACTTCCCTGCATACCGCCGCGGGTGCCCTGCACATTGTAGGTAAAGGAAGGATAGGCGTTACAGCTGGAAATCTCCACGTCGATAACCGGCCGGTCCGGCGCTGTCAGCAGCAGTTTCACATAGTCTTCTGCATCTCCGAAGGTATTGACCCGATCCATTTTGCAGAAAATGTCCGGCATTCCTTCCCGGTAATCCAGCAAATCCAGCGCCTGATCCACCGGATGAGGGCCAGTATTGTAAAGGCTCCCGGCGCCGAATTCCTGGCAGCACTGCCAGTCCCAGCGTCTGGCGTATCCGTCAAAATAGATTTGGATCTGGACAATCCGTCCCAGCTTGCCCGAAGCGATAACCTCCTTGACCTTCTGGTAATAGGAGGCAAAACGGGACTGCTGGAACACCGCCAGCATCTTCCCGCTCTGCTCTGCCGCAGCAATCATGGCGTCCACTTCCTCTACGGTGCGGGCCATGGGCTTTTCTGTCATGACATGAAAACCGTGCTTCAGCAGATCGATGGTCACAGGCGGGTGATAATGGCTGGGCAGAGCGTTCACCACCAGGTCAATATCAGTGCGGCCAAACAGCTCCCGGTAGTCTGCAAAAGTCTCGCAGCCAAACAGCCGGGCTGCCTTCTCCCGGCGCTCCGGCAATGCATCCACCACTGCCCGAATGCAGAAGCGCTCCGGATCGGTGGGCAAAAAGGCGCAGTGAATATCCAGGCCGCTTCGGCCCTGTCCCAGAATCGCCACATTCAGTCGTTTCATTTCAGGTACCTCCCATTTTGTTTACCGCAGCTTCCACTGCTCCAGCAGCCGGTAGAAGCGTGTGATCATGTCTACACCTGCCTCATAGCCCCCATCTGAGATGGCGTACCCGCCGGGCAGACGCAGGGTGTTTTCATCCAGTTCCCGGCTCAACCGGTAATGAGGCTCCAAGGACACCCAGCCGGTATACCCATCCGCTGCAAGGCGGCGGAACTGTCCCTCCAGATCCACCTCACCCGTTCCCGGCGGAACTGCCGTTACCTTTCCGCCCTCTCGCCGGGCATCCTTCAGATGCAGGTGAGCAAGCCAAGGCCGGATAGCTTCATAGCCATCGGGATACGGAATTTCCCCCGCATCATCGAAGATGATGTTGCCCGGGTCCCAAAGGGCCTTCACCCGGTCAGAATCAATCTCCCGTAACAGCCGGGCCAGACTCTGTCCATTGGGGGTATGGACGGATGGATCCGGTTCCAGCACCAGCTGCATATCCATTTCTTCCAGAATTTTCACCGCCCGCTGGACCTGCTCCCCGATCCGCCGGTAATCTGTGTCCCCTTCCTTCCAGAAGCTGAATCCTCGAACCAGCTGAGCGCCTAGCATATGTGCATACTCACAGCAGCGGCGAAGCCCTTCCAGATGAGCTTCTATGGCACTGGAATCGGTCAGCGAACATTTGAAAAACGGAGAGGCAACACCGCAAACCGACAGGCCAGCCTCCGCAGTCTCCTGCCGGATCTGCCGGATATCCGCCTCTGTCAGCTCGAATGGTCCTTTCTCCCAGAGGGAGCGCAGCTCGATGCCCTCCAATTGGTACTGCTTTGCAAATGCCAGGACCTGATCCAGATCCTGAGAAATTTCATCAGTAATGACTGCTAAATGAAACATATACCCTCCTGCCCTGTCAAAAGCCCGTGGTGCGATTTCGGTTTCATTATAGCACCGGAGCCGAATGAAGTCAACAAATTCCATAAAAAGATCCAGATTTTGTGACGTATTTTGTCAACTTAAAATGAAAATGTACCATAGACAAAACGCTCCAGCTGAAAAGAGCCGGAGCGTTTTATCGTGTGTATCAGGTTAGGAGATGGAAAGCGAAATGGTAATCTCCTCGTTGGCGTTCATGGCGATTTCAAACGGAATAGTCTGGAATCCACCAACGGGATGAAATACCCGTTTTGTACCAGTAGGAGAAACGGAAAGTGCACCGCTGGTTTTCAGAGAAATGGTATGGGTTCCTCTGTGAATGATGGCGTCATGCGGTTCTGCATGGTATTCTTCTGCCTCTGGGCAGATGACGGGCAGGCAGTACACCGCCCCTTCTGCGCTGGTGACTGCTCGAATCACAACTTCATCCGCTCCAAATTCATAGGTCACCCGATAGGTGTGTTCACCGTTCTGTCCCTTGTCACGAAGGGTACCAGTGGCCTGGAATACCAGCTTCTCCCCATCCGTTACAGTGGCATCAGCAGAAAAATCATTGATGTTCAAGAAGGCGGTTCCCTGCTCCCGCAATTCAATGCGGGGTGTCTGGCAGGGCGGCTCCACAATCTGGGGAAGCTGCATATTGTTGGGCTCTACCAGGATATAATCCCGCAAAGAGGACGCCAGAACGGGGCCTGTTTTGCGGTTCCAGAGCATGGTCAGAGCGCCGCCATAGGCATAGAGCGGATTGATGTCAGAATCCGTTGTCGTGGCGCGCCAATCTCCCTTGGCAAACAGCCAGGTGCGTGCGGTGGGATAGGAAGTGATTCCCTGGGCTGTTTCCCTGGGCAGACTGACACGGGGCGAGGGCTTTTCAAAGCCATGATCCACCATAAAGGCCAAGGTTTTGGCATGGCAGAAGGTATGATGTGCGCAGGGAAGCTCTCCGGCCTGGTGATACATGGGACCGCCATACAGAAGGCCGCCGTAGGTGCAGGCACGGTACAGCTCGAAGTTACGCTGCGCTGCTTCAGCAAATTCCGGATACTCCTTGCCCAGATAGCCATAGGCGATCTGGCATCCATCCGATGTACGGCTTCCCCAATAGGTCCATTTGGCGCTGCGGCTTCCCCAGCTGTTGTCCCAGCCTCCATCGGGAAGCATGAATGCCAGGTGGGCTTTCATCGAACGGACAACCTCAGGCAGAATCGAATCGTCGCCGCTGATTCTCGCATAGGTGACCAGGCTAGGCAGCGATTCCTCAACATTGTAGCCCAGATCCACGAACCGGACGCCTTTAGGCGAAATTCCTTCCGCCGGATGTCCTTCGCCAAACAGCAGTCCATCCTCGGTAAAATAGTCCATCATCCGATGGGCAAGCTCATAGCTCTTCAGGCGGTATTCTTCCTTGCCCAGCACCTTTGCTGCTACAGCCAAAGCGGTTGCACAGGTAATCGGATAGTTGATGTTGGGATGGGCGGCATCGATAAAGCCCATGAGAAAGGCTGCACATTCATCCAGCCGCTGGGTCCACGCTGTCCGGGTCTTCTCATCCAGCAGGTCGCCATGATAAATCAGGCACTCTCCCATCTGAACGGAGGCGAAAACTGTGATGCCCTGCCAGGTGGAATTGGTGTCATTGATATAGCTGCCGTCCGGACGGCGCATGTTGTTTTCCACCCACTGAAACAGCATCTTCGCAGAGCGGAGATATTTTTCATCCCCCGTCTGATCGTACATGACCATCATCGGGTACATGGCATCGGCACAGCGGCCATGGATTCGTGCGCAGGAGGGGCAAAGGATGCCGCCATAAAGAGCCGGATGGGTTTTGTCGGTGATTTGCAGCGCAATCAGTGCATCACACCATTCCCGCAGCAGATTTACATATTCATTTTGTTGCATGGTAGACTTCCTTCCTTTAAAACCTTACCCCTTGATGGCGCCAATCATGACACCCTTTACAAAGTGTTTCTGTACAAATGGGAAAATGATCATCAGCGGCAGGATGGAGATACTCATAACCGCATATTTCAGGGTGAGCAGGTAGAGAGACCGGTCCGATCCCGCTTCGCTCATCATATCCACCGACTGATTCTCAATCAGCATCTCTCTCAAAAAGATCTGCAACGGATACATATCCCGATCACGCAGGTAAATCAGAGCATTGAACCAGGAGTTCCAGTGACCGGATGCGTAAAACAGGGTAATGACAATCAGAATGGGGGCGGACAGCGGCAGGACAATCTGGAAGAAGGTCCGGTACTCCCCTGCGCCATCCACCTCGGCCGCCTCATTAAGCTCATGAGGAATCTGCTCCATTAGATAGGTACGGGTAATCAGCAGGTTCCAGGTTGAAACGGTGCCGGGCAGGATGATGGCCCAGATAGAATCCAGAAGACCGAGTCCCTTGACCACCAAAAAGGTGGGAATCATGCCGCCAGAGAAGAACATGGTAAAGACAATCAGGAACGACAGCACTCTTTTAGCGGGCAGATAAGGCTGCGCCATAACATAGGCGGTGATAAAGGTAACCACCACGTTGAGTGCAGTACCCGCTACTACATAAATCAGTGTGTTGCGGTAACCGATCCATACGCTCTCCGACTCCATCATCATCTGGTAATTGTACAGGGTCACATCCTTGGGAATCACCAGAATGGGGTTGTTGAAGACATACAGCGGAGATGACAGCGACGCCACAAAAATGTAGTACAGCGGATAAAAGAACAGCAGGCAGATAACCGCCAAAATCAGATACAGGATGACATCGAACCATGAAATATGGAACTTCTTTTTCACATTCTGCATATATCTTGTCAGATGATACACAGGCTGAATGGTATCATCATACACTCCTTTCCATCATGTTGTGGGAAGCATGGCTTCCCGCTCCCGCCTGAAAACATCACCACAGAGAGGTGGAGGTAAACCGGCGAGCCAGCAGATTGAAAATGACGATCAGACAGATGCCGATCAGCGAATTGAACAGTCCCACAGCAGCTGCATAGGAATATTGCAGGCTGACCATACCGGAGCGGTAAACATAGGTGCTGATGATATCCGCTGTGTTGTAGGTGGCAGGGCTGTACAGCAGCATGACCTTTTCAAAGCCTACATTCATCATGTTGCCCAGGTTAACCAGCAACAGAGTGATGATGGTGGGCATCAGGGCCGGCAGGCTGATATAGCGAATCTTGTG
>CALXFL010000074.1 GCA_944387515.1 uncultured Clostridia bacterium | reverse complement strand
CACACCATTATACCTCATTTTCTTCCGTCATACCAGAAAAAGGCCACCTTTCGGTGACCTTTTTCGACAGCCTGAAATGCCCGGAACCATAAATGGTTCCGGGCATTTCTAACTCAAGCCTTGTTCTTTTCCTGAATGTAGGCGTCAATGGCACGAGCCGCCTGTTTACCAGCGCCCATGGCCAGAATAACGGTAGCGGCACCGGTAACGGCGTCACCGCCTGCAAAAACACCTTCCCGTGTGGTAAGACCATCTTCGCCGTTGGTGATAATGCAGCCGTGGCGGTTGGTGTCCAGGCCGGGTGTGGTGGAACGGATCAGCGGGTTGGGGCTGGTGCCGATGGACATGATCATGCAGTCCACATCCAGCGTAAATTCACTGCCCTCTTTCACAATGGGACGGCGGCGTCCGCTTTCATCCGGCTCGCCCAGTTCCATTTCCACGCAGGTCATACCCCGAACGCATCCGTTTTCATCGCCCAGTACCTCTACCGGATTGCAGAGGGTCTTGAAGATGATACCCTCTTCCTGGGCATGCTCAACCTCCTCCAGACGTGCAGGAAGCTCTGCCATGCCCCGGCGGTAAACGATGTACACATTTTCAGCACCCAGTCTCTTGGCGCAGCGTGCAGCGTCCATGGCTACGTTTCCGCCGCCAACCACGGCTACATTACGGGCGTGCTGGATGGGCGTTTTGCTGCCTTCCTGATAAGCTTTCATCAGGTTGATGCGGGTCAAGAACTCGTTGGCAGAGTAGACGCCCTTGAGGCTTTCACCGGGGATGCCCATGAAACGGGGCAGACCGGCACCAGAGCCGATAAATACTGCCTCATATCCCATTTCAAACAACTCGTCCACTGTCAGCACTTTGCCGATGACCATGTTGCACTGAATATCCACGCCCAGCGCCTTCAGGTTGTCGATTTCCTGCTGCACGATGGCCTTGGGCAGGCGGAATTCAGGGATGCCGTAAACCAGCACACCGCCGGCCAGGTGGAGCGCCTCAAAAATGGTAACGCCATAGCCCAGCTTGGCCAGATCGCCTGCGGCTGTCAGGCCGGCAGGACCTGCGCCGATGATGGCAACCCGATGACCATTGGAAGCGGGCTTCTGGGGAGCTTCGGTGCTGTGGGTTCGATGCCAGTCGGCCACAAACCGTTCCAACCTGCCAATACCCACCGGCTCACCCTTGATACCCCGGACGCATTTGCCCTCACACTGGGTTTCCTGGGGGCAGACACGGCCGCAGACAGCAGGCAGCGAGCTGGAACGGGAGATGACGGCATAGGCTCCTTCCATGTCCTCGTTGGCTACCCGCTCGATAAAAGCGGGAATGTCTATGGAAACAGGGCAGGCAGAGACGCAGGGCTTGTTTTTGCAATTCAGGCAGCGCTTAGCTTCATTGACTGCCATTTCATAAGTATATCCCAGTGCCACCTCAGAGAAGTTCCGATTGCGGACCTGGGGATCCTGAGAAGGCATCGGACATTTTTTAGGATCCATATTGGGCATGATTATTTGACCTCCTTTTTCAGCAGGTTGCACTCAGCTTCCCGGGCATGGGCTTCAAAATCCCGGTACATGCTTCCCCGCTTCATGGCCTCGTCGAAATCCACCAGATGGCCGTCAAAGTCGGGACCATCCACACAGGCAAACTTGGTTTCACCACCCACGGTCAGACGGCAGCCGCCGCACATGCCGGTGCCATCGATCATAATGGGGTTCATGGAGACCATGGTCTTGATGCCATACTTTTTGGTGACCTCGCAGACGAATTTCATCATAATCAGCGGACCAATGGCGATGACCTCGTCATATTGAGCACCTTCGGTGATGAGCTTTTCCAGGGCTGCTGTTACCAGGCCCTTTTCTCCATAGCTGCCATCGTCAGTCATCATACAGAGCCGGTCCGATACAGCCCGGAACTCATCTTCGAGAATGACCAGGTCCTTGTTGCGGAAGCCCACTACAGCGTCTACATGGGCGCCCTGCTCATGGAACTTCTTGGCCACAGGATAGGCGATAGCACAGCCCACACCGCCGCCTACAACGGCCACCCGGGAAAGTCCCTCTGTATGGCTGGCAACGCCCAGCGGGCCTACAAAGTCATGAATGGAGTCGCCCTCTTCCAGCGTATTCAGCTCCATGGTAGCGCCGCCTACAATCTGAAAGATAATGGTAACCGTGCCGGCAGCCCGGTCAAAATCTGCAATGGTGAGCGGAACCCGTTCACTGTCTGCAAATGCGCGGAAAATGATGAACTGTCCAGGCTCTGCCTTTTTGGCAATCAGCGGCGCCTCTACTACCATACGGGTAACCGTAGGATTAAGGGCCTCCTTTTTCAGGATCTTATACATCAGAAAGCTCCTTTCTCAGTTTAAAACGATAATGGAATATATGCTTTTTATTATAGCGCATTGGGGGAGACTTTGCAAGATATCCGTCCAAAACCGTCATTCTGAAATTGTAGAACTATGCTGGTCTGTAACCCTATTTTCCATTCAAAATGATGGTATATTTGTGAAAGAAAAGACAATATCATTGTATAAAGACAAAAATTGACAGAGTGTTCTCTATTTAAATACAGTTGTCCTTCTTATTTATGATGCGCATAAAAAAGCCGGACATCGTCCGGCAAAACTGTAAAACTCGCAAAGTTTTTATCGGCGAAAATCCCAGAAAACGCCTGTTCTTTTTTGAAAACGCTCCCCTGGAGAAAGCCGTTTCACAAAATGCCGGAATCCGGCAGATTTTCCTCCTTCTCTTTTTTTGACCTTCCTTCCACACCGTGTTATACTGGGCGCAGATATCGTCACAACGCTGAGGTAGAAAGGAAAATTGCCATGAAAATTGGATGCTGTATCAATTCTTTTTCCAAGGAAGGGGATCCGTTGGGCCTGGGAATCCTTCCCACATTAAAGGCCTTGGGTTATGACTATGCCGAAGTTTCTATTGCAGGTTTCAGCGACCTTTCTGATGAGGATTTTGAGAAAGTAGCCAGTGTCGTTGAAAAAAGCAGCATACCGGTGGAAGCAGGCTGCATCCTAGTGACCGGTGGGCTCAATATATATGGTGACTGGGAGCCGGTGGAAACCTACCTGCACAAGGCATTTTCCCGGGCCAGCCGGCTGGGGCTGAAGGTAATGGTTTTTGGCAGCGGCAGAGCTCGCAGCGTGCCGGAAGGCAGCAGCAAAGAGGAAACCTTCCAGAAGTTTGCTGACCTTTTAAAACAGATTGGTAAGATTGCAGCGAGCCATGGCATTACAGTGGTCATTGAGCCGCTGAACACCAGAGAGACGGATATGATTACCAACCTGGCTGAAGGCGCACAGCTGGCCAAGGCGGTTAATCATCCCAATGTTCAGCTGCTGGCTGATTACTATCATATGGCCCAGGAAAAGGACAGCTTTTCCTCTGAGGCTCTCGCTATTCTGCGTCATGCTCATTATGCTGAACCCACTACCCGCACCTATCCCCAACAGCTGGATGAAGGAAGCAAGGCGTTCTTTGAGCAGCTGAAGCAGAGCGGATATGCCGGTCGGATCAGCATTGAAGCCTCCGCCCCCAACGGCGAGGAGGATCTGCGCCGGTTCATTGAGCTGGTTCAGCCGTGGCACTGACATCAGAAGAAGCCTCTGGCGAAGTTTCTTCCGATGATTCCAGCGCTTCCGAACTGGAGACTGTTTCGGTCTGAGGAGTGGCGGAGAACTGGGTAAACTGACAGTTGAACTCCAATGCCGGAATTTCCAGTGTTGTCGGACCGTCTTCTCCCATGGTGAGGACAAAGCGTCCATTTTCTGTATCTCCCGATACCTGTATGGGTGTTTCATCTGAGAGCGTTAGCTGTGCGGGATCCACCAGAACATCCAGCACCATGGCGACGCTACTGCCCAGACCTGGTACGGGGACACTGTCTCCCTGGATGGAAAGGCCTTTGTAGCTGACCGTCATGTCCTCTCCTGTCATAGCGAAGGAAAGGCCTTCCAGATGTTCCGGTGTCAGCAGGCCAAGGGTGAGTACGCCGTCTGTCTGATGCAGTTCCCCTGTCATCTCCAGTTCTCCCAGTGACATCTGGGTATCGGTGGAAAAATCACCGGCAAACAGAGCCGCCACCTTTTCCGCTGTCCAGTCTGTGGAGCCGGAGAGGGTGCTGCACCCTGCCAGCAACAAGGCTGCGGACATACCCAGCAGCTGTTTCAAAAATTTGGTATGAATCATCGTCGTCATCCTTTCCGGAGTTTTCCTGCTCCCAGTGTATGCGGACGGAAAGGACAACATGCCCAGATTTGCTGACGGTTTGAATCCCGGCACCGGTATATTCCGGTGCCGGGATTTCTGCTTGACAAAATATGTTGTATGTGATAATATGAAGTTGACTTCATGAGAAGTTTACTTCATATTGGGGGCGATACAGATGCACACAAAAATCCGACAGCTGCGGACTGCGGCCGGCATGACCCAACAGCAGCTGGCCGATCAGGTCCATGTGTCTGCCAGAACCATTATTTCCATTGAGAAAGAACAGTATAGTCCTTCCCTAATGCTGGCGTATCGCATAGCAAGGGTGTTTCAGGTAACCGTAGAAGAGCTTTGCTGTCTGGAAGAAAACCGGCGATTGGAGGATGAGAAATATGAAAGGCTTTGAATCCCTGACCTTTACCCGGCAGATTATCTGGCGCATCCGGGGTGCCTGGTGTCTGGTTATCATGCTGCTGATTTATATGGTGGCCGTGGCAGAAATGGGAGGCGGAGACTCCCGGGTGATGACCCGGTTTGCGGATATGGCTGGCGATCTCATTTTCTTCGGCAGTCTAATCTATCTGATTGCGAGGATTGTACACAATAAAAAGCTGCTGAAAAATCGGATGCTGCTCAAAGAACAAATGCAGATGGAGCAGGACGAACGCAATCAATACCTTCACGATAAAAGCGGCGGCATTGTCATGGATCTGCTGCTGGTCTGTCTATTGTTTTCCACAATGACTGCGGCTCTGTTTAACATGCCGGCTTTTTATCTCTCCTTTGCGCTGCTGGTCACTGCGGTTATCCTGAAATCTGGGGCGTATCTTTTTTTCAGCCGCCATGCATAAAAATAAGAGCCCTTTCCTTATTGGAAGGGGCTTTCGTTTTCATGTGGATCAGCCCAGCAGCTGGTGAAAGGCCGCTGGATAGTAGTGGAGCACATCGGTAGGCTGCATACAATAGGCAGTCATTTCTTCTTCGCAGAGATCTCCTGCGGTGGCATGAAGCCAGACAGCTGCCAGCGCCGCCTGAAGCGGCTCTGCGCCCTGGGACAACAGCGAAGCGGCCAGACCAGCCAGCAGATCGCCGCTTCCGCCCTTGGCAAGTCCGCTGCAAGTGTTGCCATAGGTGCAGGGGAAGCCGTCCGGTCCCTTCTGTTCCACGGGTACTGTCATATACAGTGCACCTTCCGGGCTGGCAATGACGGTGGTGCTGTCCTTGAGGACCACCACCACGCCATACTCCCGGGCAAAGCTGGAGGCAATATCAAACCGGCGGGCCCGGCAGAGTTCCACTGATTCTCCGGTGAGACGGGCCATTTCCAACAGATGAGGAGTCAGAATCGCAGGGGCCTTGGCTTTTTTCAATAGCTGTGTCTGTCCAGCCAGACAGTTGAGGGCGTCCGCATCCAACACCATGGGAATGTTGGAGGTTGTGACCAGCTCTTCCACCAATAGACGGGTATCCTCGCATACCGACAACCCACAGCCCAGCAAAAGGGCATTTGCCCAGGACATTTCTGTCGAAAGGCGGTCAATTCCTTCGTAGGAAATGGCGCCTTCCGGATTGGCTGGCAACGGTGCATAGATACAGGGCAGAATCCGGCCTGCAATCACCGGGATCATGCTTTCAGGTGCTGCGACCTTGCAGAGTCCCACACCGCCCGATAGGGCTGAGAGGGTGGAGAGCATGACAGCACCGGTCATATGTCCGCATCCTCCTACATTGAGCAGGCGGCCATAACTGCCTTTGTGGCTGTCCGGATTGCGGCGGGGCAGGCAGGAAGCCGCCAGGGTCCGGGTCAGCGGGGTGATGCCCTCAGGGAGGGAATCGATGGCACTCCGGCTGATACCGATATCCAGCCGCTCGATCCGTCCGCATCGGAGCGCTGACCGCTTCAGCAGATGAGCGGGCTTCAAGGCACCAAAGGCAAAGGTCACTTCCGCAGGGAAGCTGTCCGGATCGCCCTCTCCGCTGTCGCAGTTGATGCCCGAAGGAATGTCCAGAGCAGCCAGCAGGCCGCAGCTTTTTTCTGCTGCCTGAAAGAGACGCACCACCTCCGCTGGCAGTGACCCGGAAAAGCCGGTGCCGAATACAGCGTCCACAATGACAGCTGCATTGCGGCAGCAGAATTCCAGCTGCTGCTCAGAGGGATGGGCCGTCATGGTCAAGCGCCCTTCCTGCCATTCCTGAAGGCGATGAAGGTTGGCTCTGGCCAGTGGGGTGAATTTTTCCTCCTGCATTCCCAATGGAAACAGAACCGTCACAGTCATTCCGGCCTGAAGCAGCTGTCTGGCCATGACCAGACCATCACCGCCATTGTTTCCTTTGCCGCAGAAAATGACCGCCAGCTGTCCGGAAGCTTCCCGCCCCAGCAGAGCGAGAACCCGCTGTACCGCAGCCGTACCGGCATTTTCCATCAGCGCCAGATAAGAGCTTCCCCTTTCCACCGCAATGGCTTCTGCAATTTTCATCGAAGAAGAGGTCAGGATTTTCATCATATTCACCCTTTCATATATCAGATGAAATTCCGCTCGACAGCATTTTTCGCAGTTCTTCCACCGACCAGGCTACCACAACCGCAGCAGCGGTGGTGGCTGTATGGGTCAGGGAGAGGGAAAAGGAAAGCCCACGGTCCGCTGCCAGCCGGGCAGCTGCACCGGTCAACTGAAGGGAGGGAGCGCCCAGTGCATCATGATGGACCCACACTTCCCGCAGCTGAAACTGCCGCACACCGGTGCCCAACGCTTTGGCAAATGCTTCCTTGGCAGCAAAACTGGCCGCCATGGAAGGAGCAGGATCCCGCTGCGTGGCAAAATAGGCCTGTTCTTCATCAGAAAAAACCCTCGCAACAAAACGAGGGTTTTTTACACTTTCTCTGATTCGTTCAATTTCCAGCAGGTCTAGTCCCGTATACAGCATTTCCACCAGCCTGTCTCGGAATAAAGCTCTTCATGGCATCCAGCACCCGGTCATTGGGAGAGAAGACCAGCAATGTCCGGCCAGTTTTCGCATGGGTAAAGACGGCATAGAAGCAGCCGGGGTCTGCGGGGTCGGTGCAGGCATAAATCCGGTTTTCGTACTGCTCATTGGCGTGTTCTGCCGCCTTGAAGGGACCGAACTTCTCAAAAGTGCGGGCGTTGGCCGTAATGAGACGTTTCCGCCGCCGCCGGGCGATGATCTTGTCCACGTCCATCTCTCCGTTGGTGACGATGTATTCATATTCCACATTCATGCTGATAATAAGCAGATATCCGCCGTACAGGGCGCCGAAAGCCAACAGCGTGGTCACCATGGACACCACCGGGAAGATGCCGCCCAATACCATCATCAGCGCGAAAACCAGCAGCGCACCAATCACGGTCAGAATCTGAAGCAGCAGTTCCTTGCCGCCATTTTTCTTTTTGACCAGATATTCTACAAAAACATCCATCGAGAAAACCTTACCTTTCCAAATCGTATTTCCGGCCAGGCCGGCATTCGAGTATCTGTATAGAGAATAGCATATTTTCCACTGAATATCAAGGAAAAAGCCAGTATTTCATGCATTGTTCACAGGCAACGGCACTTTGTTTACAACATCCTGATAATGAACGGACATTTCGGCCAGAAAATCCCTGCAAATCACATTACTCCGTTTGGAAGGCAAGGAAATTTCGCGGACGCCAAGGAGTTCCTGCTGTGGGACCTCTCCGGTCAGACATTGTCCGTCTGCGCCATAAACAGCGCTTTTCCCCAGAAAGGAAGCGTCCAGTTCGGGAAGGAATTTGTGTCCGATGCGGTTACATAAAACCAGCGGTGTCAGGTTTTCAATGGCCCGCACTGGTGCAATCCGGGAAGTGGTTTCTCCGCCAAAGTTGGCCAGTACGCAGAGCAGCTGCGCTCCCTGTAAAATCTACTCCCGGGAGACTTCCGGGAACCAGAGGTCAAAGCAGATCTGTACGCCGATTCGGATACCCATTACCTCAAAAACAGGATTCTCCGTTCCCGGTTCAAAGAGCGTTTTTTCAAAATCGGAAAGATGCATTTTCCGGTACCGGCCGCAGTATTCACCCTGGGAGACCAGTACGGCTGTATTATAGAGATGGCCCTTTTCTTTCTCCGCCATCCCAAACAGAATGGCACAGTCGTACAGGCGGGACAGTTCAGCCATGCGAGCAACAGAGGGCCCTGCCGGGATGCTTTCTGCCGCCGCTGCCAGCTCATCCTGATTTTTAAACAGATACCCACAAAGGGAAAGCTCCGGCAGTACCAGCAGGTCACAAGTGAGCATGTCCAGATGCTGCTGGATGAGCTGAAAATTTCTTTCCTTATCATGGTGGACATCATACTGTAAAAATGCGATTTTCATTTTTTCCTCCTACTGGTATAATCCCTGGAAATCCGTCCAGACTGAAGGTGCAGGGCGAGGAACTCCTTGCCACTGGCACAAATCCCACTGACAGAAAGGACAGGGAAATTTATGCACATCACCGATATCAAAATCAGAAGGCTGCTTCACGAGGGACGGCTGCGGGCCATTGTCTCGGTCACAGTGGATGACGAAATCGCCATTCACGACATCAAGGTGATCGAGGGAGATCGTCTGTTTGTGGCGATGCCCAGCCGCAAGGAGCAAAACGGCATTTTCCGGGACATTGCCCACCCCATTTCTCCCGCTGCGCGCCGTCAGTTTGAGGATGCTGTATTGGACGCCTACCAGCGTGAACTGGCCAGACAGTCGGTAGCGTCCCTGGATTACGGTGAACATCCGGCGGTGGTGGCTTCCACCGGCGGCGGATTCTTTCAGTCCTGAGGAAAGACAAGCATGCCTGCCAACTGATCCAGGTTCTCTGCCACCAGGCAGGCCGCCTGTTCCAATGCCTGTCTGCTGCTGGAGCAGGGATCCGGAACACCTACGGCCAGCATACCGGCCTGACGGGCTCCGCTCAGGGCTTCCGCCACATCGTCCAGAGCAAGGCATCGTTCCGCCGGCAGATCCAGCTGCCGGGCTGCTTCCAACCAGATGGCAGGACGGGCCTTGCCCTCTCCCACCTGATCCACCGTTACCAGCCCCCGCAGCCAGCCATCCACCCCATGCCGTGCCAGACAGGGCATAGCTAGAGAAGGATCCAGTGCTGTTGCTGCAATCATCGGAATATTTCTCTGATGGAAGGCTGACAGCAGAGAAAAGGCACCGGGTTTGAGTGCCACCTCATGGTGGTATTTCCAGGCAGCCATCTGGCTCCATTCTTCCATCAGCTGTTCGGGCGTTTCGGAAAGTCCAAACCGCTGGATGGTGTACTCTGCCGTTGCCCGAAACCCCAGCGAGACAATGGCCTCGCCGTAGTCCGCTGGAACGGAAAACCCCCGCCGTCCGAGAAATTCTTCGTCAATCTGGGACCAGACCTGCATCGAGTCCAGCAGTGTTCCGTCCAGATCCAACACCACGCCCTCAATCGGGCGATCACCTAGCCAAAACATCACTACCTCCTGAAATGTATGGAAACAGGCAGGGCAGCCCATACTGAAGTGACCCCAAAAAGTTAGACAAAGTTTTGAAGCAAAAATTATTCAAGCTATTGAGAGGGCATGTTGTCTGTG
>CALXFL010000073.1 GCA_944387515.1 uncultured Clostridia bacterium | reverse complement strand
AATGGCCTCACCGTCCGGTTCTCCGGGCGGTTTTTTCTTTGGGCTGGAAAAAATATTTTTAATCAAGAGGGTTGTTCAATGGAGGAAACCATGGTATACTGTACCATATCGCATTTGAATTCACTGTGGGAGAAGACAGATTATGATTATCACCTTTCTGGCAGCGGTCCTGCTGACCCTGATTGGCGTTCGCTTTCACCGGCAGGGCATCCGTCCGGATTATATCAGTATTTCCTCCACCATGGCCGTCAAGGGCTTCTTTGTCCTGTTGGTGTTTCTGCGCCATTACAAGGGCTTTGTGGAGCTGGAAGGTCCGCTGGACCAGCCCTTTCTCACCCTGGACAGCTGGCTCAGCCAGCTGATTGTGGCCCTGTTCCTCTTTTACTCGGGATATGGCGTCTACCTGTCCTGGATGAAAAAGGGGGACGCCTACCGCCGGACGATGCCCAAAAAGCGGCTGCTGGCAACGCTCCTGCATTTTGACCTGGCGGTGCTGCTCTACATGATCCTCAACTGGATTCTGGACAACGACTACGGCCTGCGGAAGAACATCTCCGCCCTGCTGGCCTGGGAGACCATCGGCAACAGCAACTGGTTTGTCTGGGTCATTCTCATGCTCTATCTGGTTACCTGGGCGGCCCTTACCCTGATTCCCTCCCGGGTTGGCCAGCTGACGGCGGTGACGGTGGCAACCGGCGTCTATGCCCTCATCTTCCACCAGGTCTACCCGGATTTCTGGTGGTGGTACGACACCGCCTTCTGCTATGCAGCGGGGATGTGGTACGCCTATTTCCAGCCCCAGATCGAGGGCTTTCTCTCCCGGGACAGCCGGTACTGGGGAACGCTGGCCGGGACGGCAGCGGTGTTCCTGGTCCTTTTCTACTTCCGGGATACGGCGATTCCGGTCTATCAGCTGCTGTCGGTGGTGTTCAGCCTGCTGGTGGTGCTGGTGACCATGAAGGTGCGCTTTGGAAACAAGGTGATCTGCTGGTTCGGACAGCAGGTCTTTACCATCTATATTTTGCAGCGGCTCCCGATGATCGTGCTGGAGCGGCTGGGTGCGGCGGCAAACCCCTGGCTCTTCTTGGCCGGTTCCTTCCTCGCCACCGTGGCGCTGGCGGCGGTGTTTGACCGGGCCCTGCGTCTATTCGATCAAAAAGTGCTGAAAATCGGCGGCTGACAGCCCCCATCTTGGCAAAATAACCAATTGACAAGACCCTTTCGGTTGTGGTACAATGGTATCACCTCTAAAAGGGTTTATTTTTTTGTGCAAAATCGGGAAGAGCCTGCTCTTCCGGGGGTGCAAGACCCTGGGGAAATCCCCCGATTTCCGCAGCCGGTGGGTCAGCGCCGGGCGGGAAAAGGATTTCCTGCAATTCGCGTTCTCCTTTTTGAGGGAGGCAAAACAGTCCGTTTTAACAGGAGGTGCCGAGGATGAGAGTGAAAATTACCTTAGCTTGCACGGAGTGCAAACAGCGTAATTACAACACCATGAAAAACAAGAAGAACGATCCTGACAGACTTGAGATGAACAAGTACTGCCGCTTCTGCAGAAAGCATACCCTTCACAAGGAAACCAAGTAAGCGAAAGGGGCAGAGAAATGGCTGAACAGTCTGCAAAAAAAGCTCCTGAGAAGAAGCCCGGTAAGAAAAAGACCGGTTTCTTTCAAAGAGTTTCCCGTTTCGCCAAGGATCTGAGAAGCGAAATCAAGAAGATTGTCTGGCCCAGCAAAAAACAGGTCATCAACAACACCGGCATTGTGCTGGGCGTGATGGCTGTGGTTGGCGCTTGCGTCTGGGTGATCGACTGGCTCTTCGCTTTTCTGAGAGGTCTTCTTTTGGGCAATTAACGGAATCCACTGACCGCCATCCGGCAGTTTCCGGATTCCACAGGTCATTTTTGTCGGAGGTCTGATCATGTCAGAAACACCTAAATGGTACGTTGTACACACATATTCCGGGTATGAAAACAAGGTTGCACAAAATATAGAGAAGGTCGTAGAGAACCAGGGGTTCGGCGACCGGATTTTTGAGGTAAGAGTACCCACTGAAGAGGTTGTGGAGTACAAGGACGGCAAGAAAAAGACGGTGGAGCGGAAAACCTATCCCGGCTATGTGCTGGTCAAGATGATCCAAACCCCAGAATCCTGGTATGTTGTCCGCAACATCCGCGGTGTCACCGGCTTTGTCGGCTCCACAACGGAACCGATTCCGCTGACCGAGCAGGAGGTCGCTGCGCTGGCTGTGGAGAACAAGACAGTCCAGGTAAACTTTGTGGTGGGAGACACCGTCGAGGTCGTCCGCGGCAGCTTTGCCGAGTATAAGGGCGTGGTGGAAGAGATTCTTCTCGAAGAGAACCTTGTGCGGCTTTCCATCCATTTCTTTGGACGCGATACATCCTACGAGATTCCTCTGGGCGATGTAAAGCGGGTCGAAGAATAAAACAGGCAATACCGTCTGACGCCTGTCAAAAGGCGGCTTTCAGATTAGAATATTTCTCAATCTGAATGTGGGAGGAACGGCTTTTCCGTTCCGCCAGTTACCACGTGATTATGGAGGTGCTTATCAATGGCTCAGAAAGTTACAGGCTATATTAAGCTTCAGATTCCCGCAGGCAAGGCAACCCCTGCACCCCCTGTTGGCCCCGCACTCGGCCAGCACGGCGTAAACATCATGGCGTTCACCAAGGAATTCAATGAGCGCACCAAGGGCGACATCGGCATGATCATCCCCGTTATCATCACCGTTTATGCCGACCGTTCCTTCACCTTTGTGACCAAGACTCCCCCCGCAGCTGTTCTCATCAAGAAGGCTTGCGGCATCGAGACCGCTTCTGGTACCCCCAATAAGACCAAAGTGGCCAAGATCACCCGGGAGCAGGTGCAGAAGATCGCCGAGCAGAAGATGCCCGACCTGAACGCTGCCAATCTGGAATCTGCCATGTCTATGATCGCCGGCACCGCCCGTTCCATGGGCATCGAGGTCGTGGACTAACCCCCCCGCTGTGTGGGAGGAATATTCCGCTATCAACCACTATTAGGGAGGCTTGAAAGTTATGAAACACGGAAAGAAATATTCTGACAGCGTCAAGGCTTTTGATACCGCTGCTCAGTTTGACTCCAAGGATGCGCTGGCTACCGTTGTCAGCGTTGCCAAAGCCAAGTTTGACGAAACCGTAGAAGCACACATCCGGCTGGGCGTTGACTCCCGTCACGCTGACCAGCAGGTTCGTGGCGCTGTTGTCCTGCCCAACGGCACCGGTAAGACCGTCCGGGTTCTGGTTATCTGCAAACCCGAGAAGATCGAGGCTGCTCAGGCTGCCGGCGCTGACTATGTTGGCGAGGAATACGTACAGAAGATCCAGTCTGAGGGCTGGATGGAGTTCGATGTTGTCATCGCTACTCCTGACATGATGGGCGTTGTGGGCCGTCTGGGTAAAATCCTCGGTCCGCGTGGTCTGATGCCTTCTCCCAAGGCTGGTACCGTTACCCCCGACGTAGCCAAGGCTGTTACCGAGGCGAAAGCCGGTAAGATCGAGTACCGTCTGGACAAGACCAACATCATCCACTGCCCCATCGGCAAGGTTTCCTTCGGCGCTGAGAAGCTCGAGGAGAACTTCGCTACCCTGATGGACGCCATCGTCAAGGCCAAACCCGCCGCTGCCAAGGGCCAGTATATCCGCTCTTGCGTTGTGGCTTCCACCATGGGCCCCGGCGTCAAGGTCAGCACCGCTAAATACGGCGTCTGATTGACTTCCCATTGTTTTACCCGGAAAAGGCTTGCGATTCCTGAAAAAAAGGGGTTGACAAGCCCTTTCCTTTGTGGTATAATAAGAAAGCTGTGATCCAGAGACAGCTGGCGCCGGTTTCCGGCTCAATTCCGCATCCTGTGGGGCCCGCCGAGGAAAAAGCGAAAAACACTGAACCAGTGCTCTTTTGCCCTTCCTCCTCTGCGTGGAAGGGCTTTTCGTTTGAAAGGTTTTTCGGATCACGTATACTGCCAATTTGGAGGTGAATCGATTTGCCTAGTGAGAAAGTATTGCTGCAGAAGCAGCAGGCTGTTGCCGACCTGAAAGCCAAGATTGAGGCTTCTGTCTCCGGCGTTCTGGTTGATTACAAGGGTATCAACGTGGCTAACGACACCAAGATGCGTCGTGAGCTCCGTGAGGCCGGTGTTGAGTACGCTGTTTACAAGAACTCCACCATCCGCTTCGCTCTGACCGGTACCAGCTTTGCTGACCTGACCAAGCACCTGGACGGCACCACTGCTGTGGCTCTGTCCGCTACCGATGCGACCGCTCCCGCCCGCATCATCGCCAAGTACGCCAAGGAGACCAAGGAAGGTTTCAACATCAAGGGCGGCTTCGTGGAAAGCGATGTGATGGACGCTGCCGGTATCGAAGCTGTTGCTTCTATCCCGTCCAGAGAGGTCCTGCTGTCTCAGCTGTGCGGCGGCCTGAATGGCGTCATCCGCAACCTGGCTGTTGTTCTCGATCAGATCAGAGAACAGAAAGAGGCTTGCTGATATCTGCGTGATATCCCTGTCTTTGAATTTTAAAAATTGATTATGGAGGTAATTTATCATGGCTTCTGAGAAGATTCTTGCTATGATTGAAGAGGTTAAGGCTCTGACCGTTCTGGAACTGGCTGAGCTGGTTAAGGCCATTGAGGAAGAGTTCGGCGTTTCTGCTGCTGCTGGCGCTGTTGTTGTTGCTGGTGGTGCTGCTCCCGCTGCTGAGGAGAAGACCGAGTTTGACGTTGTCCTGGTTGAGGCTGGCGCCAGCAAGATGGGCGTTGTGAAGGCTGTTAAGGAGATCACCGGTCTGGGCCTGAAAGAGTCCAAGGAGATCGTTGACAACGCTCCCAAGGCTGTTAAAGAGGCTGTTTCCAAGGAGCAGGCTGAGGAGATCAAGAAGAAACTGGAAGACGCTGGCGCTAAGGTCGAGCTCAAGTAAGTTTCGCTTTTATCTGTACATTACCGGGGTGGCCAATGGTCATCCCGGTTTTGTTTTTCCTCCATAGAAAACAGGCCCGATTTGTTCATAAAAGACTGTTTCTTTTTGTCGGGACTTCTGATATAATAGGATGGAATATGGACAGGGGAGGTTATCATCTTGAAACTTTTTACAGATGACCGCTGGTATCGGGGCAACCTTCATACCCATACCACAGTTTCCGATGGACGCCGGACACCCGAGGAGACCATCGCCGCCTACCGGGCCAAGGGCTATGACTTTCTGGCCATCACCGACCACCGGATTTTCGGTGCCGGACGGGAGGAGCCGGATTTCGTGCTGATTCCCGGTGCGGAGTATGATCTCAACGATTTTGACCGGCGGGAAGCCTTCCATATTCTGGGACTGGGTATCCGGGAAAATGTCACCACCCGCAATGACCTTCCGCCCCAGCAGCTGATCGACGGCATCCGGGCAGCCGGCGGCATGGCCGTGCTGGCCCATCCCGGCTGGTCGCTGCTGGAACACGCCTCTGCGCAGGCTCTCACCGGCTATGAAGCCATGGAGATCTACAACGGCGTGTCGGAGTTTTACTCCGGACGGGGCTACTACGGGGATTTTGTGGACACCCTGGCCAGCAAGGGGCGGGTTTATCCGCTGCTGGCCAACGACGATACCCACTTCTATGAGCTGGACTTTGCGTCCGGCTGGACGATGCTGCAAACGGATTCCTTTACCATCAGCGGTATTCTGGATTCCCTGCGGGCAGGCCGCTATTACAGCACCCAGGGCCCTGAGATCCATCAGATCACCCTGGAGGACGGCCGGCTGACGGTGGAAACCTCCCCGCTGACAGAAATCTGCTTCTATTCCGACGCCTTTTATGCAGAGGGACGGGTGGTGCGCGCCCAAGAGGGCGAAACCCTCACCACCGCCAGCTACCAGTTTGGTCCCCTGGACCATTGGGTGCGGATCGAAGGCCGGGATGCCAGCGGAAAGCGCTGTTTCAGCAACTACATCATTCCTTGAGGAGAGAACGACATGAAAAAAAGCAACTGGAAGACCCGGGCGCTGGCCCTGACGATGGCGGCTTCTGCCGCACTGGGCATGGTAGCAGCTCCGGTTTCTGCCGGATGGTATGAGACCAATGGAAATTGGCGTTACACCAATGAAAACGGCACCCAGATCCGCAACCGGTTCGAGCAGATCGACGGCAAGTGGTACATGTTTGACGGCAGCGGCAACATGATGACCGGCTGGTATAAAATGCCCAACAGCCAGAACTGGTACTACCTGCGGGAGGACGGCAGCGCTGTGGTGAATCAGTGGTTCTATGACCCTGGCAAGGGTTGGTACTACATGGGACCCGACGGCAAGATGGACGTGGGCTGGCTTAAACTGAACGGCACCTGGTACTACCTGATGGAGGATGGCCGGATGTGCAGCAGCTGGCGGCAGATTACCGTGGACGGCCGTACCGATTGGTACTATTTCAACGATAACGGCAGCATGAAGTCCAACTCCTGGCTCTCCTACAAGGGCAGCTGGTACTACTTTGACGACAAGGGACGGATGCTCAAGGACTGCACCACCAACATCGACAAGGTGGACTACACCTTTGACAAACAGGGCCGGATGGTAGAACAGAGCGCTTCGCTGGACATCTACAACGCCATCGAAAAGGCACTGCTGGCAGCCCATCCCGGCGCCACCGATGCCGTGGCCAATCCTACCCAGGTTACACTGGATATGCTCCCCGATGCCTATGGCATTTCCAAGGAGAATGTAGCTTCCTGCTATGGCGAGATGGCTTCCTTTATTACCAACTGCGACCTGCTGCTGGTAGCAGAGGCTGCGGATGGCAAACTGAATGCGCTGAAGGAGCAGATGGAAAAGGCACTGGAGAAACAGAAAGCCCAGTTTGAGTGGTACGGCGTTATGGGCAACACCGAGCGCTGCGCTGCCGCCAAGGTCGTGACCGAGGGCAATTATGTGGCTCTCATCATGGTGGGCATCAACGACGACGACGGCTATGACTGTGCCGGCGATGTGGCCATCGCTGAAAAGGCCTTCCGGGCCGCCGCCAAATAATGGCGTTTTCAGATAAAACTGAATAATATTCATGCTAAAAAGCAGAGACCGGATTTTCAGTTTGAAAATCCGGTTTTTTGTTGCAGATTTACCAAAGGATTTTATCCGAAAAAAAGAGAATTGAAAACTGGTAAAATAACTAAAGCAGTTCCCATAATATATGGTAAACCCTTACAAAAATTCAGAAAATTCTTGACCCAGACGTCACATTTATCCGGTATCTTATAGTTGTCGAACGGAAGAAGCCCCCTGGAAGCACCAGGACGGCCCTCGACTGGCGGCTGAATTCTCAGAAAGGAGGGATGAAACCTTCAAAGGAAAAATGAATATCGTTTGAATTTTTACTTATGTTTGAACCCGCAGCCGGCGTGGATTTTCCCAAATCCGGGCGCTTTTCAAAGCCCCATTAAAAGCCGCAAAATTGTAAAAGCCGGCTTTGGCGAATAGAGAAAGGATCGATTGATTATGAAAAAGCTCGCAATTCTGATGGCACTGGTTATGACAATGGGCGTGATGGCTTCCTGTGGCAGTGACAGCGACAAGAACAGCAGCTCCACCACCAGCAGCTCTACCAGCAGCTCGGTGACCTCCTCTGAGACCTCTAAGGAGAGTAGCACCACCTCCGAGGAAAGTGATGCAACCTCTGAGGAGAGCGACGCTACTTCCGAGGAGAGCAGCACCGAGGAAGACGCTTCTCTGACTGAGGAAGAGACCAGCGGCACCACCAGCACCGACGAGGAAACCAGCGGCGCTGAGGATGAAGCCAGCGGTACTACCAGCGAAGAGGATACCGCTTCCGGCACCACCGCTGCCTGATCTGATTGAGAATTGCCCCCGGGCCCGATGCTTCGGCATCGGGCCTTTTGCTGTTTTTCCGGCGGAATCTGTGCTATAATGATTCTGAGAAACCCATTGTTTCTGGAAGGAGAGAGACGTCTTGGCCAAAAAAGAGGAGAAAACCAATGTCATGCGGCTGCTGTCCATGGCAAAAATTCCA
Organism: uncultured Clostridia bacterium; assembly: GCA_944387515.1. Lineage (GTDB taxonomy): Bacteria > Bacillota > Clostridia > Oscillospirales > Ruminococcaceae > Faecivivens. The sequence continues at coordinate 1,796 of CALXFL010000073.1, read as the reverse complement.
TACACCGCCCATTATTACGACCACAGTGACGGAGAGATCGACGGGGTGTCGGTGGCCCGCAAGCTGGGTCAGCCGCCGGAGCAGGTCTTCAAGACCCTGGTGGCCCGGAGTACCCGCCAGGCCTCCAGCTGCTATGTCTTTGTGATTCCGGTGGAGAAGGAGCTGGACCTGAAGGCGGCAGCCCGTGCTGCCGGTGAAAAGGCCATTGAGATGCTTCATGTGAATGAGCTGCTGCCCACCACCGGCTATATCCGGGGCGGATGCAGCCCGGTTGGCATGAAGAAAAAGTTCCCCACCTTTTTCGACCAGTCCGCCCGGCAGCAGCCCACCATCATGGTGAGCGGCGGGAAAATCGGCTGTCAGGTGGAGGTGGAGCCGGACCGGCTGGTGGACTACACCGGCGGCAGCTACCAGCCTTTGACGGTGGAGGAAATGGCATGAGGGTGGTGTTTCCGGACTACGTCCGGCAGGGCATCGATCTGCTGGAACAGGCTGGCTTCGAGGCCTGGGCCGTGGGAGGCTGTGTGCGGGATTCCCTCATGGGGCGGACGCCCCACGACTGGGACCTGACCACCAGCGCCACTCCGCCGGAAATGCGCCAGGTCTTTTCCGGCCTGCCCACCCTCGACACCGGCATCCAGCACGGTACCCTGACCGTCCTTCTGGACGGGCAGCCGCTGGAAATCACCACCTACCGCATTGACGGCAGTTATGCCGACGGCCGCCATCCTGACGGCGTCACCTTCACCCCCGACCTCCGGGAGGACCTGGCCCGGCGGGATTTCACCATCAACGCCATGGCCTGTCACCCCCAGCGGGGACTGGTGGACGCCTTCGGCGGGCAGGAGGATCTGCGGCGGGGCCTTATCCGCTGTGTCGGGGAGCCGGACCGCCGCTTTTCGGAGGATGCCCTGCGGATTCTGCGGGCGCTGCGGTTCGGCGCGGTGCTGGATTTCCAGCTGGAGCCGGAGGCGGCGGCCAGCCTTTTGAAGCTGCGCCAGGGGCTTTGTCAGGTGGCGGCCGAGCGGATCTGGTCCGAGCTTTCCCGGCTGCTCTGTGGTCCCCGGGCAGGGGAGATGCTGCGGCAGTTTGCGCCGGTCTTTCAGGTGTTTCTGCCGGAGCTGGTGCGGATGGTGGGCTTTGAGCAGCACACCCCCTACCACCTCTGGGACGTCTGGGAGCACACCGTCCGGGCCGTGGAGGCGGTGGAACCGGAGCTGGTGCTCCGGCTGACCATGCTGCTCCACGACATCGGCAAGCCCGCCTGCTTCTATCTGGATCCGGCGGGACAGGGGCACTTCAAAGGTCATCCCGCCCTCAGCCGGGAGATGGCGGCGGCCATCCTTCACCGCCTGCGGGTGGAGCAGCAGCTGAGCCGTCAGGTGCTGACCCTGATTCAGTACCATGACGTCAACCTGCCCCATACCAATGCGGGCATTCTCCGGTGGCTGGGCAGGCTGGGAGAGCCCCTCTTCTTCCAGCTGCTGGCGGTCAAGACCGCCGACAACCTGGCCCAGAACCGGGATTATTCTGATCGGGTTCCCCAGCTGGAAGACCTGGCCAGACGGGCCCGCCAGCTGCTGGCCGAGGGACGCTGCTTCCGCCGGGAGCAGCTGGCCGTCAATGGCCGGGATCTGCTGGCTCTGGGCTGCCGTCCCGGGCCGCCGGTGGGGGAGGCGCTGGACTGGCTGCTGGAGCAGGTGGTTTCGGGCAGCTGTCCCAATGAGCGGGAAGCCCTGCTGGAAAAGTGGCGGACAGCAGAAAAATGAGAGAAGAGCATCTCACCGAAGGGTGGG
>CALXFL010000072.1 GCA_944387515.1 uncultured Clostridia bacterium | reverse complement strand
AAGACACCTTCCTCACAAACCCCACCCGGCCATTCCATGGCCGGGAACCTGCCCTATTTCCTGACACTTTGTGCAATCTGCTAACCTGATTCCCTTTTTCGACAGTCTGAAGCCGGTGTGCATTTGCACACCGGCTTTTCCTTTAAAAGAACATAGCCAGCAAAACCGTTGCCATGCCCGATACGCCAATGGCAATACCGCTCATGGCGCCCTGAATCTCGCCCAGCTCGATGGCTCGGGAGGTGCCCATGGCATGGCTGCAGGAGCCGATGGCGACACCCTGGGCCACTGGGTCCTCCACATGGAATACCCGGATCAGCAGCGGTGCACAGATGGCGCCCAGGATGCCGGTGACCACCACGGCTGCCACCGTAATAGCGACCACGCCGCCGCCCTGGCGGGAGATCTCCATGGCGATAGGGGTGGTGACCGATTTGGGCAACATGGAAAAGAGCAGGCTGTCATCCAGTCCGAAGAGGGTGCAGAGCAGCCAGGCACTGCCCATGGAGGTGATGGTGCCGGCGGTACAGCCCAGCATCACCGGCAGAAAGTGCTTTTTCAGGACCTGAATCTGGCGGTAGACGGCGATGGCCAGGGCCGCTGTGGCGGGCGCCAGCAACATCGTGATGATGCTGCCGCCTTCCTGGTAGTTCTCCACCGGAATCTTGAAGAGCCAGAGCAGCAGGATCAGCATGCCGCCCGACACCAGCAGCGGATTGGCGATGGGGGAGCGGAGCTTCAGGTTAATCCAGAGGGCGAGCGCGTAGGCGATGACGCTGATAGCCACTCCGAATAGGGGATTTGCGGTGAGGGAGAGAAAGGCGTCTATCATTTCTGCTCCTCCTTTCTCCGGGCGGCCCGGCCTGCCTGAAGGCGGATTACGCCGGTGACCGTCCAGGCGGTGACGGCGAAGGTCAGCAGGGTGGTGACCACGATGATGACGGCCAGCGCCAGCAGATTCTGGGCGATCAGGGGGAAGTATTCCGCCATCCCCACCACGGTGGGGACAAAGAGAAAGGCCATGTTGTTTAAAAGAAAGCTGCCGGCCTCGTCCACCTGTTCCAGCTTGAGCACGCCGGTCATCAGCAGCACAAACAGCAAAATCATGCTGACCACACTGCCGGGAAAGGGAAAGGGCAGCAGCAGTGCGATGGCCTCTCCGGCCAGGCAGATGGCAAAAATAATGGCGATCTGTTTTAAGAATTTCATGGAATACCTCCCTGGATCATCTTACCGACATTCTACCACAAGGGCAGTGGTAGGACAAGCGCTTTTTGTCCCTCGCCCTGAAAAACTTGATTTTTTTGTCGGGCTGTGGGATAATGAAAACAGAAAGCGAAAAAGTTTTAGGGAAATTTAGCTGCCCTTTTTAGGGAAATCCTGCTTTGTTTTCACAATGAAACCGGCTCCTGCCGGAAATCTTTATTCAGAAAGGTGATGCACCATGATCTGTAAAATGACCACCACCCTCTGTCAGGACAATGAACCTGTTGTGACCACCTCCACCTGTCCGTTTACCGATGAGGCACTGGAGCCCCGTCCGGTGGAGATGTTCACCCTGAACCTCTACCCCCAGCGTACCTACCAGACCTTGGAGGGCTTCGGCGGCGCCATGACCGAATCCGCCGCCTACACCCTCAGCCTGATGACCGAGGAAAACCGCAAAGCGGCCATTGATGCCTACTTCGGTCCGGAAGGACTGGGTTATCGGGTGATCCGCACCCATATTGACAGCTGCGATTTCTCCCTGGGTCACTATACCGCCGTGGCAGATCCCGAAAAGGACCCGGATTTTGCCACCTTCACCCTGGACCGGGACCGGAAATATATCATCCCCGCCATCCGCGAGGCCATGGAGGCCGCCGATGCGCCTCTGTCGGTGCTGCTCTCTCCCTGGTCGCCCCCGGCCTGCTGGAAGACCCCGCCCGTCCCCATGAAGAAGGACCCCAACGCCGCTGTGGGCGGTGTCATCCTGCCGGATGAGGTTTCCGAGGTGGGCACCCGCAACTGCGGCGGCCGGCTGAAGAAGGAGCACTACGGCGACTGGGCCCGGTATATGGTCAAGTATATCCAGGGCTATCTCAGTGAAGGCATCCCCGTCACGATGGTGACCATCCAGAACGAGCCCCTGGCCGCCACGCCTTGGGATTCCTGCCAGTGGACCAGCGAGGAGGAAAAGACCTTCCTGCGGGATCACCTCTATCCTGCCATGAAGGAAGCCGGCCTGCTGGACAAGGTGGGCATCTATATCTGGGACCACAACAAGGAGCGGGTCTTTGAGCGGGCCTGCGACATCCTGGACGATGTCACCGATTCCATGGTGGAGGGCATCGGCTTCCACTGGTACACCGGCGACCACTTCGAGGCGCTGGCCCTGACCCACGAGACCTTCCCGGACAAGAAGCTGATCTTCACCGAGGGCTGCGTCGAGTTCAGCCGGTTCGGCGGCGGCAGCCAGCTGTCCTATGGCCAGATGTACGGCCATGACCTGATCGGCGATCTGAACGCCGGCATGTCCAGCTACTTTGACTGGAACCTCTACCTGGACGAAAAGGGCGGCCCCAACCACGTCAACAACTTCTGCAGCGCCCCCATCATGTATGACGGCAACGGCGGCTTTGTCAAGCGGATGACCTACTATTATCTGGCTCATTTCAGCCGGTACCTGAAGCCTGGCGCCAAGCGCATCGCCTTCTCCCGCTACACCGACAAGCTGGAAGTCACCGCCTTTAAGAATCCCGACGGGGAAATCGCCGTGGTGATGATGAACCGCACCGGCGAAGACCTGACCGTCAACCTCCGGCTGGAGGGCCAGCTGGCCAAGCTGACTGCTCTCGCCTCCTCCATTTCTACCCTTCAGATTCAGTAAAACAGAAAGGAGCCGCCTTATGAGCATCTTTGACATCCTGGAAACCCGCCGCAGCATCCGCCAGTATCAGGACACCCCGGTGGAGCCGGAAAAGCTCCGCCAGATTCTGGAGGCCATGCGGCTCTGTCCCTCTGCCCGCAATATGCAGGACTGGAAATTCTTTGCCGTCACCGATCCCGCGGTAAAGGAAAGAATTGCGGCGGCTACCGGCGCTTCTCCCGCCATGATCGCTGGGGCACCGGTGGTGCTGGTGGCGGCGGGCAACAACGACCGGGTTATGAACTGCGGCCATCGCTGCTGCTCGGTGGATCTCACCATTGCCATGACGGCGGGCGTCCTTGCCGCCACCGAGCTGGGACTGGGCAGCTGCCTGGTGGGCAGCCACGATGAGGAGACCGTCCGGGAGGCGCTGGGCCTGCCGGAGGGATGGCATGTGCCGCTGATTTCGCCGCTGGGCTATCCGGCAGAATCCCCCGCACCCCGTCCCAGAAAGGCCTTTGACGAGGTGGCAGAAATCCGCTGAATTTCCTGACGAAAGACCGGCATCTCCGCCTTGGCGGGGGTGCCGGTTTTGTGTCCGGGCGGTTTTTGACTATCTCACAAAGAAAGTGTAAACAAATTTTGATGTTCTTGACAGTACCCTTCCTTTTGCGGTACAATAGCGCTGATGTAAATGTCTAACAGTATTAGGTATTTGTCAGGAGGTGTCAGGATGCCGCAGGAACTGCCGGATTACAGCGCCATGGCCACCCAGCTGCTTAAAAGCTGGGGCAGGATGCAGCAGCTCCACATCCACCGGCAGATGGAGGGCTTTACCCAGGGTGAAATGATGGCGCTGGGCTATCTTCATCAGAAGGGGACCGTTCTGGCGGGGGAGCTGAGTGAGATCACGGGTGTCTCCACTGCCCGGATTGCCGCCCTGCTGGGGACGTTGGAGCGGAAGGGACTGGTGGTGCGGGAAAGTGATCCCGAGGACCGCCGCCGGGTTCGGGTCTGTCTGACCCCGGAGGGGGTGGCGCAGATAACGGCCCAGCAGAAGCTGGTGCATGACAACATCACGGCTCTGCTGACCCGGTTGGGCACCGAGGATGCCGGACATTTTGTACGGATCATGGACCGGATCGTACAGCTGCATCAGGAAAAGAAAGCCGGCGCAGAGACGCCGGCCAAATGAGGAGGGGATATCCTTGAGAAAGTTATTTGCCTATTTACGGCCGTACTGGAAATCGGTGCTGGCCATTGTGGCCCTGTTGGTGGTGCAGGCGTTCTGCGACCTGTCCCTGCCCACCTATACCAGCGACATTGTGGACGTGGGCATCCAGCAGGGCGGCATTTCCCAGGTGGCGCCGGAGCAGATCCGGGCCGACAGCCTGGAAAAGCTGATGCTCTTTATGGAGGACGACCAGATTGCGCTGGTGCAGGAGAGCTACCAGCCCGATGAAAACGGGGACTACCAGCTGGGCGACGTAGATACGGAGCAGCTGGACGCCCTGAACGAGGCCTTTGCTCTGCCCATGGTCATGGTCTTGCAGGCTGGCCAGAGCAGCGAAATGGACCTGGATGCCTTGCAGCTGGCGGTGGAGAACGGCATGGTCTCCCGAGATGAGCTGCTGGACATGATGGACGAGGCCGTGGCAGAATACGGCATCACCGCCGACAGCAGCATGGTACAGCAGGTGGCGGTCCAGTATGTCCGGGCCGAGTATGAGGCCATGGGCGTGGATATGGACCAGCTGCAGATGCACTACCTGCTGGTCACCGGCGGCAAGATGCTGGGCCTTTCGGTGCTGATGATGGGTGCGGCCATTCTGGCAAGCCTGATGGCCAGCCGGACGGCGGCCCATCTGGGTATGGAGCTGCGGGGACGGGTCTTCTCCAAGGTTGTCTCCTTCTCCAGCGCTGAGGTGGACCGGTTCTCCACCGCCAGCCTCATCACCCGCAGCACCAACGACATCCAGCAGGTGCAGATGGTCATGGTCATGCTGCTGCGGATGGTGCTCTATGCGCCGGTGCTGGGCATCGGCGGCATCATCCGGGTGGCCAGCACCCGGACCGGCCTGGGCTGGATCATCGGAGTGGCAGTGGGCGCCAGCCTGATGCTGGTGGGCATCCTGGTCAGCCTGGCCATGCCCCGCTTCAAGAAGATGCAGACCCTGGTGGACCGGCTGAACCTGGTCTCCCGGGAGATTCTCACCGGTCTGCCGGTTATCCGCGCCTTCAGCCGGGAGCGGTATGAGGAGGAGCGCTTTGACAAGGCCAACCGGGACCTGATGTCCACCCAGCTGTTCACCAACCGGGTCATGACCTTTATGATGCCCGGCATGATGCTGATTATGAACGGCGTCACCCTGCTCATTGTCTGGTTCGGCGCTCAGGGCATCGATCTGGGCACGATGCAGGTGGGCGATATGATCGCTTTCATCACCTATACCATGCAAATTGTCATGTCGTTTTTGATGCTGACCATGATTTCGGTCTTCCTGCCCCGTGCCGGTGTGGCCGCGGAGCGAATTGAAGAGGTGCTGGACACCCCGCTGACCCTCCACGATCCTGACCAGAATCGGGATGGCAGTCTGGAAGAGAAGGGCGTGGTTTCCTTTGAGGACGTCTCCTTCCGGTTCCCCGGCGGCGACGCCGACGCCCTCTCCCACATCACCTTCACCGCCCAGCCCGGCCAGACCACGGCCATCATCGGCAGCACCGGCTGCGGCAAATCTACCTTGCTGAACCTGATTCCCCGGTTCTACGATGTGACCCAGGGACGGATCACCGTGGATGGTGTGGACGTCCGGCAGCTGAGCCAGAAAAAGCTCCGGAGCTTGCTGGGTTATGTGCCCCAGAAGGGCGTGCTGTTCAGCGGCGACATTGAGAGCAACCTGAAATTCGGCGGCAGCAGCATCACCGACGGCGAGATGGAGCGGGCGGCCCGGATTGCCCAGGCCGAAGGCTTCATCAGCGAAAAGCCGGACGGCTACCAGAGCCCCATTGCCCAGGGCGGCACCAACGTCTCGGGCGGCCAGAAGCAGCGGCTTTCCATCGCCCGTGCCATTGCCAAGAACCCCCGGATCTACCTCTTTGACGACAGCTTTTCGGCGCTGGACTACCGCACCGACGTGACCCTGCGGCGGGCCATGGCGGAGGAGCTGGGCGACGCCACCATTATCATCGTGGCCCAGCGGATCTCCACCATCCTTCACGCCGACCAGATCATCGTACTGGATGAGGGACGGATGGTGGGCATCGGCACCCATGAGGAGCTGATGCAGAGCTGCGGAACCTATCAGGAAATCGCCCGCAGCCAGCTGAGCCAGCAGGAGCTGGAGAATGGAGGGAAGGTATCATGAGTGAACAGAAGAGGGCCAGAGGCCCCATGCGGGGTCCCATGGGCGGCCATGGGATGCCCGGCGAGAAGGCCAAGGACTTCAAAGGCACCATCCGGAAGCTACTGGCCTATATGGGCCGGTATAAGGCTGCGCTGGTTGCCGTCTTTGTCTTTGCGGTGGGCAGTACGGTTTTCAACATCGCCGGTCCCAAGGTGCTGTCCCGGGCCATTACCGCCATCTTCACCGGGCTGACCGAGAAGATCAGCGGCACCGGCGGCATTGATTTCGGCTACATCGGCGAGATTCTGCTGATGCTGCTGGGCATGTATGTGATTTCCTCCTGCTTCAGCTTCATTCAGGGGTGGATCATGACCACCATCAGCCAGCGGGTCAGCTACCGGATGCGCCGGGAGATCAGCGAAAAGATCGGCCGGATGCCGATGAAATACTTCGAAAGCCGCACCGTCGGCGAGGTGCTCAGCCGCATCACCAACGACGTGGACACCATGGGTCAGAGCCTTAACCAGAGTGTCACCACCCTGATTACCAGCATCACCACCATGATCGGTGTGCTGATTATGATGCTCACCATCAGCCCGCTGATGACCCTGATCGCCCTGGTGATTCTGCCGGTGTCCACCGCCCTGGTCATGATTGTAGTCAAACACAGCCAGCGGTATTTCCGGGACCAGCAACGGTTTTTAGGCGACATCAACGGCCAGGTGGAGGAGGTTTACAGCGGCTATCAGGTGGTCAAGGCCTTCAACCGGGAGGATGCCGTGATGGAGGAATTCCACCGCACCAACGAGAAGCTCTTCCAGTCCGCCTGGAAAAGCCAGTTCCTCTCCGGCATGATGCAGCCGGTGATGAACTTTGTAGGCAACCTGGGGTATGTGGGCGTTGCCGTTTCGGGCAGTATGCTGGCCATCAGCGGCGCCATCACGGTGGGCGACATCCAGGCCTTCATCCAGTATGTCCGCAACTTCACCCAGCCCATCAACCAGTTGGCCCAGGTGTCCAACATGCTTCAGAGCATGGCGGCAGCGGCAGAGCGTGTCTTCGAGTTCCTGGGTGAGGAGGAAGAGCAGCAGACCGCCGAGCATCCGGTGAAGCCGGCGCCGGTCAAGGGCGCCGTCAGCTTCGAGCACGTCCGGTTCGGCTACGACCCCGAGAAGACCATCATCCACGACTTCAACTGCCAGGTGCAGCCCGGCCAGACCGTGGCCATCGTCGGCCCCACCGGCGCCGGCAAGACCACCATGGTGAAGCTGCTGATGCGGTTTTACGACGTGGACAGCGGAAAGATTCTGGTGGACGGCGTCAATGTCCGGGACTTTGACCGGCAGAAGCTGCGGGAGCGGTTCGGTATGGTGCTTCAGGACACCTGGCTCTTCAAGGGCACCATCATGGAGAACATCCGGTACAGCCGGCTGGATGCCACCGACGAGGAGGTCATCGCCGCCGCCAAGGCCGCCCATGCCCATCACTTTATTCAGACCCTGCCCGGCGGCTACCAGATGGAGCTCAATGAGGACGCCAGCAACGTCTCTCAGGGCCAGAAGCAGCTGCTGACCATCGCCCGGGCCATCCTGGCCGACAGCCCTATCATGATTCTGGATGAGGCTACTTCCAGCGTGGACACCCGCACCGAGGCCCAGATTCAGCAGGCCATGAACCGGCTGATGGAGGGCCGCACCAGCTTTGTCATCGCCCACCGGCTGTCCACCATCCGGGAAGCGGATCTGATTCTGGTCATGCGGGACGGCGACATCATCGAGCAGGGCAAACACGAAGAGCTGCTGCAAAAGGGCGGATTCTACGCCTCTCTCTACAACAGCCAGTTTGAACAGGCGACAGCCTGATGAACCGCCATTCCCTGTCAGGGACTTCCTGACGGGGAATGTGCAATTGCAGTAGGAGGGATTTTATTATGCAGATTCAGTACATTGCATTGGAACGGGAGTACGCCAGCGGCGGTCAGGAGATCGGCGAGCGGGTGGCCAAGGCGTTGGGCATCCCCTGCTATGGCCGTGAGATCCTGGAAAAGACGGCGGCCCAGTACGGAATGACCGCCGAGTATCTGGAATACCTGGAGGAGAATTACACCGGCAGCCTGCTTCATTCCATCTACCTGATGGGACAGCAGATGCAGTCCTCTCTCGCCAGCTCGGATGCGGTGACCATGGCCGAGGCCGAGGTCATCCGCTCCCTGGCGCTGGATGGTCCGGCGGTCTTTGTGGGCCGTTGCGCCGGAGAGGCGCTGGCCGGCCGGGACAATGTGCTCCGGGTCTTCATCCACGCAAGCCCTGATTTCCGCAAGGAGCGGGCTGCCCGGTGCTACGGCATCCCGGCGGACCAGGTGGAGCACACCCTCCACAGCTTTGACACCCGCCGGCGGAACTTCTACCGCAGCACCACCGGCCACAAATGGTCGGACCCCAACAATTACCACCTGATGCTCAACAGCAGCGAGCTGGGACTGGACACCTGTGTCTCGCTTCTGGAAAGCGCCTACCGGCAGCTGTCCGGAAGGTAAGGAAAAAGCTGCACAAAAGACAGGACAACCAACGACACCAAAAAATCAAAAGCTTTACTCAATTTTTCTCGAAAAATTGCGGGTTTCCAAAGGGCAGCGCCCTTGGTCGCTCGCCGCAGCGAGCGAAATCTTAGCCCCTTCCGCGCCCGGCGCGGACTATAAAGGAAAAGAAGCGCAGCCCCGCAGGGCTGCAAGATACCTTCCTGACCAACCCCACCCGGCGATTCCATCGCCGGGAGCCTGTCCTGTTCGCTGACACTTTGTGCAAGTTGCGAACCCGATTTCCTTTTTCGACAGACGGAGAAAGCCCTGAAGCCGGTAAGGCTTCAGGGCTTTTGTCTGTCAGAGCTTCACCCCGTCCTGGGTGGTGAGGCTCCATTCCTTCTTTTCCCGGCCGTCCCGCAGGAGGGCCTTGAGGGTTTCTGCATCCTCATCCGCCAGGGCGTCCCGGTACTGGGTCAGGTGGGTCAGCAGGGTGTCCAGCTCGTAGAGCAGCGCTGGACGGTTCATCAGGAACAGGTCGGTCCACATGTCCTCGTTGAGCTTGGCTACCCGGCTCAGGTCCTGGAAGCTGCCAGCGGAAAAGCCGCTCTGATTTTGCAGGGTGGGGCTCTTCACATAGGCGTTGGACAGCACATGGGCGATCTGGGAGGTGAAGGCGATGGTGGCGTCGTGGATGGCCGGGGTGGTCACCACAATCCGGCCAAAGCCCAGCTGGGTCATCAGCTCCCGCAGCAGGGAAAGGTGCTCCTCTTTGGCATCCTCCGGCGGGGTCATGATGAAGCTGGCGCCCTCATAGAGGGTGGCCAGGGCGTAGTCAAAGCCGGAAAACTCCCGGCCCGCCATGGGATGAGCCCCAATGAAGGGAATCCCGTGGGCCCGCATCACCGGCAGGACTTGTTCCATTACCGCTGTCTTGATGCCGCAGCTGTCGATGACCAGGGTGTCGGGGGAGAAATCCCCCGCATGATCGGTGAGAAACTGGATGGTCTGGCGGGGGTGCAGGCAGACCATCACCAGGTCAAACCCGGCCAGCTCCTGGGGCTCTTTGAGGATGCCCTGGATGGCGCCGGTTTCCAGCGCCCGCCGGGCGGCGGCCTCGTCCCGGTCCATCCCGAAGCAG